>JAIBBY010000026.1 GCA_019694455.1 Pirellulales bacterium | reverse complement strand
GTGGGCGATAAAGGACTCGAACCTTTGACCCCCAGCTTGTCGAGCTGGTGCTCTAACCAACTGAGCTAATCGCCCGGCATGGTCTCGTGCTTCTCCCTCATCGGAGCGAGCCCAGAGGCCAGGACCAACTATCCTAAAGGATTGTTCGCCCGATTCCAGGGGGGCGGCGCGAATCGCCCGTCTACGGCCGCTTCGCGATAGAATCACGCCGATCCGAAGTACCGGCCGGCGGCGACATCATGCGAACCATCGACGAGACGAACGTCTGCCACTACCTGCGCGAAACAAGCCGCATCCCCGCCGATGTGCCGCTGCGCGCCCGGCGACTTGCCGGCGGCGTCTCCAACGAGGTGCTGCTGGTCGAGGCCGCGGGCCCTGGCGGGCCACGGATGGTCGTCAAGCAGGCGCGCGAACGGCTACGCGTGGCCGACGATTGGCGCTGCACCGTCGAGCGCATCTGGCGCGAGACAGAAACCTTGCGGCTCTGCCAGCGCTTCGCCACGCCCGGACAGACGCCAGCGCTCTTGTTCGAGGATCGCGATCACTATCTCTTTGCCATGAGCGCCGCCCCGGCCGGGCATCATGTTTGGCGCGACGATCTGCTCCGCGGCCAGTTCGATTCCCAGGTCGCCACGGCGGCCGGCGCGCTATTGGCGACGCTGCACGCCGGCGGCTGGCACAACGATGAAGTCGCCGAGCGGTTGGCTGATCGCGCGATCTTCTGGCAATTGCGTATCGAGCCCTATTACCAAACGGTCGCCCAGCGACATCCGGGCGACGCCGCGTTCTTCTCACGGCTGACCGATTCGCTCGATACTCATTGCTGCTCGCTGGTGCATGCCGACTACAGCCCCAAAAATCTGCTCGTGTACCAGCGGCAGATCATGCTGGTCGATTACGAGACCGGTCACTGGGGCGATCCCGCGTTCGACATTGGCTTTTTCTTGTCGCATCTGGTGCTCAAGGCCTTTTATCACGCGCCAAGCCCGGGGCCGATGCTCGCGCTGGTCGCCGATTTTTGGACCGCCTACGCCGCGGCGCTACGCCCCGCGATTGGCGCCAATGAATACGCGGCGCTCGTCGCTCGCGGCGTGCAAAACCTGGCGGGCTGCCTCTGGGCGCGGCTGGATGCCAAAAGCCCGGTCGATTACCTGGCCAGCGAGTCGCGGCGCGGGGGGGTTCGCCGGCTGGCGCGGCGGGTGCTGGTGAATGAAGTCGCCACTTGGCCCCAGTTTGCGGAACTGCTGGCAATAGAACTGGAGCCGATATGCGCCAAAACGGACGACTAGCGCCATAATAGCGGCATGGGCGGATTACTCTCGTTTCTGGTTTTGCTCGCCACCCTCGTGCTGTTGTTGCTGGGGGGCATCCGGCTTTGGACGGTCGCCACGCGCACGATTTTGGGCCGGCTGCTCACCGTCGCCGAAGCCGCCCCGACGCAAACGCAGTTTGTCACCATCGACATGCTGCCGCTGATGTTGCAGCTTTCCGTCGTCGGCGCGCTCTTGTCGCGGATCGAACTGGAGGCGGATGAGCGCGTCGTATTGCTGCTGCTCTTGATCTTCATCGCCATCGAGGCAATCGGCTCGTGGTGGCTCTCGGTCCGCTGCCTCACGCTGGCCAAAATCCACGACCTACCGCGCCGTTTCACGTTTCAACTGCTGGTGGCGCCGATCGGTCTCTTCTTTCCGATCTTGTGCGTGCTCGTCCCCGCCGGGCTGGTGGCCTTGACTCGCTACGTGGCGCCGCGCTACGGCATGGTCGTCCTGACGCAGGTGGCGATCGTCGGTGTGGCGATCGACGCCGCGCTGTTGACGGCGGCCTACCGCTTGTCGCGCTGGGTCGCGGCCGCCGCCAGTTGGCCAGTGATCGAGCAACAGTGGGTTGAAGTGGAACTTGTCGACGAGTCGGCGTTGGCGACTCCCCAGGAGGTTATGTCATGATCGATCGCGAAGCGCGCCGGCAAGTGGCCGAGTTGCTCCGTCACCTGGGGAGCGGCGCCATCACAAACGATTACTTTGACGATCACGCGAAATCAATCGCGCGTCAATCACAAGATTTGGGAGTGCGCAAAGTCGATGAATGGGCATGGTATCTCTACGCCGAGGTCAATTGCTCTCGATTCCGCGGGCGCTATCGCCTGCCCAACGATTTTCGCACCGACTTGGCCCGCTGCGTGGTGTTTCTGCATTCCGATTGCGAGTACGAGTGGCCAAGAGAATCGTTTGGGATTGAATTGTTGAACATCTGCTTGATCTTCATCACCGCCCTTGCTGGCGTGGTAACGATTGGTTTTGGATTAGCCGATAGCCGGCTGTACGTCATACCACTCGCGTTGTTCGGCGTTTGCTGGTGGCTATTCCGACTTGCTCGGGCGCGCGCCTCGGAGAAAGTGCGACGCCGCGATCAACTTGGCGACTACGCCGCCTGGCCGTTTTTGCGAAACGATGATCTGGCGGCGGCGCGAGCCAAGCCCCGACTATTGGCGGCGCAAACCGCGTGATCTCATGATGGGCCTTCTCCAACTCGCGGTCGAAATGCTGCTGGGCGGACTAGCGGCGCTGGTGATCTTTGCGACCATCCTACTGGCGGTCACGGCGCCGTTTTGGGTCTGGATCGAGGCCGCCCGCGCCGTGCTGGCGCCGGTGCTCGCGCGTTGGGCCAGCGAGCGGCGCCCCACGCAGTTTCTGGTCACCGACCTGGCCTGCCTCTTTGTCGAGTTCTCCTTGCTGGGCATGATCGGCGCAGCGCTCGCCTCGGCGCAGCAACTTCGGCCGCTGGCGCCCATCGTGTTCGTCATCGGCGGCCTGTCGGTGCTGTCGGGGTGGCGACTGGCGCTGGTCTGGCTGTCGCGGGCGCGGATTCAAGGCATCGCCCGGCGCAGCGTGTTTCAACTGTTGGTGGCGCCGACCGCGTTGTTCTTTCCGCTGGTCTTTCTCGCGCTCGCTACGCTGTTGTCGCTGCGTCTGACGAGCGAGCGCGCATGGATGCCAGGGGTCGTCACCGGCTCGCTGCTGGCCGCGCTCGGCACGCTGGTCTTGCTCCGCGCCAGTTATCGCCTGGCGGGCTGGGTGGCCAACAGCTAATAAGGGTCTTCTCGGTGGCACGGCATGGTTGAAGAACTCCAATGGCTGCTGGGCATTCTCCCGTTTGTTGCCGTAGCCTGCCTGCTAATCCTGGCTTGGATCGACCTCACGCATCGCGTGTTGCGCCCGCTCACAAGTCGCGGCGATCCACGCGGCCGGACCGTGAGTTACACGATGGTCGACGTGGTGTGTCTGCTGCTTTGGTTGTCGCTTTTGGGCGCGGGCGTGTCGCGCGTTGCCGCGGCGCCATGGATCGGCGAAGCGTGGCTCGTGCTGGCGGTGCTGGTGATCGAGTCGGTCGGCTCCTGGTGGCTGGGGGTGCGACTGGTCTCCGCCGCCGGCGTGGTCGATTGGCGCCGCCGTGTGGTCTGTCAGTTGGTGATTGTGCCGCTGGCGCTCTTTGGCCCTCCGTTGACGATGGCGCTGCCATTCGTCTTGCTCTACTATTACGAACCGGCGCTGGTCTGCGCCATCTGGCCGGCGGCCCCGGCCGCGCTGCTAGCAAACTACTTGCTGGCGCGCTGGGTAGCCCGCGGCGCGACGGCTATCGCGGCCTCGTCGCCGCCGATCGAGCTGAAAGCTACCTTGCCTCGTTAGCGCTCGCGACAAACTGGCCGCAACTTTACTCGACCCGAAGTGCCAGACTTGCCGATAACCGAGGGCACGTTGGCGGCGTGGGCGGAACAAGTTCATTGATATTTCGCCGCCCTGCACGCGTGGCTACAATCCGCCGCCCGATTTTGGCAGGCGGCCAGCAGCATGCGCCAGCATTTCGCCTGATTCGCAGGTTCACTGCTGGCGCGACCAGCAATAAAACTCCTCAGGGACGCGGCAGTTCGATGGGCGAAGCCACTTCATTTCGCAAGCTCTCGGTTCTGATGCCGGTGTACAACGAACGCTGGACGCTGGAGTCGATCGTGCGGCGGGTGCTCACCAGCCCCGTTTCGCTCGACATCGAACTGGTGATGGTCGACGACTGCTCGCGCGATGGCAGTTGGGAGCTGGCGCAGCGCCTGGCGGCGACCGACGCGCGAATTGTCGCGGTGCGACACGAAAAGAACGGCGGTAAGGGAACCGCCATACGCACCGCCATCGGCCACATGACCGGCGATATCGCCGTGGTGCAAGACGCCGACCTGGAATACGACCCGCACGAGTTTCCAGCGCTGGTCCAACCGATTCTCGACGGGAAGGCCGACGCCGTCTTTGGCTCGCGCTACGCCAGTCCTGCCCGCCGCGTGCCGCACTTCTGGCATACGCAGGTGAATCGCTTTCTCACCTTGATGAGCAACTTGCTCACTGGCCTGACGCTGACCGACATGGAAACCTGCTACAAGGTGGTGCGGGCCGACGTGCTGCGGCAGCTGCGCCTGAAGAGCGCCACCTTCACGCTCGAACCCGAACTCACCAGCCGGCTGGCGCAGTGGGGCGCGCGCATCTACGAGGCGCCGATCAGCTACGCCGGCCGCAGCTTCGCCGAGGGGAAGAAGATTCGCCCCATCGATGGCCTCAAGGCCATTGGCGAGATGCTGCGCTGCCGCTTTGTCGATCGCCATTTCTCCGATCATCACGCCTTCGAGGCGCTCAAGACGTGCGATCGCGCCACGCGCTTGCAGCGCTGGATTGCGGAGCGCGCCCACCCACATTTCGGCGAGCGCGTGCTGCAAATCGGCTCGGGCATTGGCAGCCTCAGCGGCTACCTCTTGACCAAAGAGCGCGTGATCCTGGCCGAGAGCGACAGCGTTTGTGAGTCCGCGCTGCGGCACCGCTTTGCGCGGCGCGACAACCTGACCATCGACGCCGGCTCGATCAACAACGTGTTCGATATCGAACGCTGGCGCCGCGAAAAGATCGACACGATTCTCCTTGCTGACTGGCTCGGCCACCGCGCCAGCCAGCACACGATCGAGGCCTGCGCCAATCTCCTGCCCGAGGAGGGCAGACTGGTGTTGTTCGCCCCTTCCGACAGCGACGATCCCGAGTCGTCGAGCCTGTTTAGCCGTTTGCATCATGCGGGACTGCAAGTGACTTCGCACGACGAGGTGGGTCGCTTGCCGCGCTGGCTGGCCGCGCGGTTCGACAGCGCGGAGCCGCTTGCCGTGGCCAGTCGCCTGCGCTGGCTCAACCGTTGGCTGCCGCTGGCGCGGCTGGTCGATCGGGCGAGCGTCGGCTGCCCCTTGGCGCATCTGGTCGTGGCGCAAAAGCGCGCCGCGGCGGCGCTGCGGGTGGCAGCATAATGTCGGTGCTGCCAATTGCCACCGCTCTTTCCGCTTCATCGCGCTACGCGCCGCGAATCTTGTGATCGAAACCAACCTCACTTCCGCGCCGAGCAAATCAATTGGCCGTCGTGCCCGACGGCTGGCGGCGCACCCCGCGCCGCAGTCGCGCCAAGCGCCGCGTGGCCTCGAGCTGCCGGCCCTCGCGCCCAATTTTTATGCGCGCGCGACGCTGGCCTTTTTGTTCTTGGGTCTGTTCTTGCGAATCGCGCGGTACGCGCTGCGGTTTCCCTTCTGGGGTGACGAAATACTGCTGTCGGCGAATTTTCTCGACCGCGGCTTCTTTGAACTCGCCCGGCCGCTCGATAATCATCAGGTGGCGCCAGTCGCCTTCCTCTGGATCGAGCACGCCGCCACGCTGCTGTTGGGCTTCAGCGAATTGTCGCTGCGGCTCTTCCCCTTGCTGTGCGGGCTGGCCGCCATGTTTTTGTTCTATCGCACGGCCACGCGTCACTTCGCCCCCCAGGCCGCGCTGTGGGGGGTGGCCATCTTCGCCGTGTCGTCGTACATCATTCGCCCCGCCGCCGAGGTAAAGCCGTACGCGGGCGACTGCCTGGCCAGCATCGCGCTTTTGACGCTCTGGTTCGAGTGGCAGCAGGCGCGCGCTGCGCGCTGGCTGTGGGCCTTGGCCTGCGCCGCGCCGCTGTGTGTGGCGTTTTCGTATCCCGCGGTCTTTTTGGTCGGCGGAATCAGCCTCGCCCTGCTGCCGGCGCTCGTCGGCGACCGCGAGCGGCGCGAGTGGTTGCCGTGGCTACTGATGAACGCGCTGGCGGCGCTCGTCTTTCTGGTGGTCTTGCGACTGTCGGCGGGGCCGCAGTTCGCCGCGGAGCAGGCGGTGATGACCGATTATTGGGCCGGCGCTTTCCCACCCCTCGCGCGCCCCTGGGAACTACCACGCTGGTTCTTGCTGGCGCACACCGGCGAGATGTTCGCCTATCCGCTGGGCGCCGAGAATGGCGGCAGCACGCTCACCTTTGTCCTGTTTGTCGTCGGCATGTGGGCGCTGTGGCGCGGCCGGCAACGCCCCGTGGCGCTATTGACCTTGGCGATCTTTGGCCTGGCCTTTGTCGCCGCCGCATTGGGACGTTATCCCTACGGCGGCCATCCGCGCCTGGTGCAGTATGTCGCGCCGCTGATCTGCCTGGTCGCCGGCGTCGGCATCATGACCACGCTCGACGCCTTTGGGCATCCGCGCCTGCGCCGCGCGACGATCGGACTGATCGTCTTCGTTTGCGCTGGCATTGGCGTCGGCATCTTCGCCCGCGACGCGACGCATCCGTATCGAGATCGGCACGAACTGATCTTTCGCGACATGGCGCGCCAGTTCTGGGGCCGGCAAAACGAGCGCGACGGCACGCTACTCTGCGTCAGCACCGATCTGGGCATCGATTTGTATCCCGGCGACAGCCACGAGTTGGCCTGGCTCGCCTATCGGTGCAATCAGCGCGTCTATTCGCGGCGTCATCGCAATGGGCCGCAGCGGGTCAATCTGACGTCGCTCCCCGCCGACCAACCGCTGCGCTGCGTGGTATATCACCAGGCGTCCGACCAGCGCGACGACGCTCGGCGCCGGCAATGGCTCGACTCGCTCGCCGCGCGCTACGAACTGCAAACGGTCAAGACTTATCGGCAGGTGGAGCCAAATCCGCGCTCGGCCGAGATGTACGATCTGTACGAGTTCGCCCCGCGACCGCCAGACAATGGCGATTAGCGCCGCCTTAGCGTCGCCCCTCATTTCCTCCACACCTGGTCGCACGCCAATGGCTAATTTGTCTGGCCTGCCTGCGGAGGTGCGAAGAGTCAGAATATCGTTTTCTGATTTCGTTTCCCGATTTTTCAGTTACTTTGCATCTAATAGAATAAACGATTGCTGCGCTTTGTTTGTGCGCAAGGAGTTAGACCAAAAAATTCAACCGAGGCCGGAAATGGCGATGCCCACTACGAACGGGTTGCGATGCGCACAACGAGTGGACGGGGGCAGTTGGTGCAGGACGCTGATTAGCGCGGCCGGCGCGGTCCGCATCAGCAGCATGCGGTTTCGCAGCGTCTTTACCCTTATCTTTCTGGCGGCACTCCCCGCCACGGCGCATGGTGTGATCTACAGCGTGCAGGATCTCGGCGACCTGCCCGGAGGGACGGATGGCTCTTCCGCAATGGACATCAACGACTTGGGGCAGGTGGTGGGCTACAGCCGCACCGGCACCGGCTATCGCGCGTTTCTCTGGACCAGCGGCGGCGGAATGCAGAATCTCGGCGACCTGCCGGGAGGAGAGGATTACAGCTACGCCTTCGCCATCAATGACTTGGGCCAGGTAGTCGGTTACAGCCCCGCCGCCACGGGCACGCACGCGTTTCTCTGGACGAGCGGCGGCGGAATGCAGGACCTAGGTTACCTGCCGGGCGGCGCGGATTACAGTGTCGCAAACGGCATCAACAACTCAGGGCAGGTGGTAGGTCGCCGCAACTCCAGTTTGAACACCAACGCGTTTCTTTGGACGAGCGGCGGCGGAATGCAAGGCCTCGGCGACCTGCCCGGGGGATGGGATTTCAGTGAGGCCTACGGCATCAATGACTTGGGGCAGGTGGTGGGCGTCAGCGACGCCGCCACGGGCCGGCGCGCGTTTCTCTGGACCAGCGACGGTGGTATGCAGGACCTAGGCGATCTTGCGGGAGGATCAGACTACAGTTATGCCAACGGCATCAATAACTTGGGGCAGGTGGTGGGCGTCAGCGACGCCGCCACGGGCAAGCACGCGTTTCTCTGGACGAGCGGCGGCGGTATGCAGGACCTAGGTTACCTGCCGGGCGGCGCGGATTACAGTGAGGCCAAATGTATCAACACCGCTGGGCAGGTGGTGGGCGTCAGTCAATCTTCCGTGGGTATTCGCGCGTTTCTCTGGACGAGCGACGGTGGTATGCAGGACCTCGACTCTCTGGTCGGCGATAGTGACGCCAATTGGACTTTCCTGCGCGCGGCGGGAATCAACTCACAAGGGCAAATTGTGGGTTACGGCTGGAACCCGCGAGGCGCCACCCGCGCCTTCTTGTTGACTCCTTTGCCCGAACCGAGCACGTGGGGACTTGTCTTATGCGGCCTTGGCGCGCTGATCGCGCCGCGTCTTGCTCGCCGGCGAAAACCTTGAGCCGAGCTTGAAATACACACCGGCGGCCACTGTCCCCCTCCCTGCGGCGCGCGAGCGAGATAGCGACTCCTTCGCCGCGCTCGCGGGGAGACTGTGCCTGCGGGAAATGGCCTATCGATCGCAGCCGGATGAGGGAAACCAAGCCCTCTTCTCGCTGCCGGGACAATCGCCACTCACTAAATAAATGAAACCGGCGATCGATCGAGCTTGCGCCCAACCGACCGCCGGTTTTCCCCGATCATCCGTCCCTCTCGTCCTGCTTTCCTCTTCTCCGCCACGGCCCGACTCTGCTCTGTTCCGTTGTCCGCGCGGTCAGCGGACAGCCGCGCGGATGCTGTCGCGTCAACCGCCGGCCTTAGCCGTGGGTCGACTCATTGGCTCGCGCCGCGCCGCGGGCTCACGCCTCTCGATGCTTCTCTTCGGTTCCGGCGGCGTCGGCGCGAGCTCAACCACAAAGGGGCGTAGCTCGCCTCGCATCACATGCACTTCCTTTGGCGCGTCGATGGCCAAGCTCACGCGTGTTCCCTGGATGCGACTCACCGTGACCACGATCTGACCGTCGATGCAGATCTTTTCCCCGACCTTGCGATTGAGCACGAGCATCTTGCTTTCCTCCTTGCGAACATCCGTCCAGCGGGTGACGGGTTCGCCTCGTTTTGACTCTCCCCCTTGTCCTGTTGATGCGGAGGGATAATCGCAAGGGGTGTGCCAACGCCGAAGAACTTGCGCAGGGCACCAGGAAAACGGCGGATTTCTGGCGTTTTTTCCCGCGATATGACGCTCGATCGCAAAGCAGCGGCTCGGCTAGCGTCTCACGCCGGGAATCCCAATCTCAGAATGAGAAGCGATAGTGGCACAAATAGAATGGCGCCAGCAATCGATTCAGCGCAGGCCACCGGCCAGCAACCACGTTGCCATCACGGCATGCTGTCGCCGCGCGTGCGCGCCAGTTCGACCTCGGCCAGATGTGTCTCGGCCCAGCGGCAGAGGGCGCCGAGCGGCTCCTGCAAGGTCTCGCCCAGCGCGGTCAGCGCATAGTCGAAGCGCTGCTCGCCGCCGGCTGCGGGTCGGCGCTCCACCAAGCCGTCGCGCTCTAGTCGCCGCAAAGTTTGCGTGAGCATCTTTTGAGAGATGCCGCCGATCTCGCGCTCAAGTTGCGTGTAGCGGCGGGGGCCAAGCGACAATTGCCAGATGACGATCGCGGTCCAGCGATCGGCGATGAGCTTAAGCACCTCGCGCGTGCCACAGTCGGCTCGCAACACGCTGGGGCTGGTGTCGGCAGTCGCCATGGGAGCATCCCAAATCCAGTCTTGTCGCCCCGATCGACGTGCTTCGATTATAGCGCGGCGTCAACGATGACGGGCGGCGGGTGGCGATTTTGCCACATCTCCAGGACGATTCGTTGCCAAGGCTCAACGCGCTGGCCGGCACTCGAATGACTGGCGTTTCTGGGCCAAACCACCATGCGGCAACGAGTTACATCCAAAACTACTCGATACAACCGGCCGCTGGCGCGCGGCGTGCCATAGGTCAACGGCAACGCTTCACTCCTCCGGCCACGGCCGACCCTTCTTCCCAAGCGGATACCAACATGAAGCTCGCAGTTCGACGCGCGCGGCGACGCGGATTTCTCACCTTTGAATGGATCTTGCTCATCACGGTGCTTGCCATTGGCATCGTGGGCGGATTGGCGGCGCTGCGCGACTCAATCATCAACGAGCTCAAGGACCTGTGCGGCGCGGTCGAGGCCCTGAACATGACCCCCAACCACGACAAAGATCAGCCTCACCGATCGCCGCCGCAGGTCGTTCCGCCGGGCGCCGGCTCGTAGACGGCCGCATACACACGGCTTCGCCACCGGAACTTGGCCGGGTAAACTGACCAGCGGCGCCGCACAGCGCGCCGATCCAAACACAAAACATCCATCGCGCGGCGGATCGCGCATTCGATCCTTTCCACCCCGCGCGCGACGCAGACAACCCTTACCGAAAGGACCCCATCGTGGCGAAGGCAGAAGAAGCACCTCAACCGGCCCCCGAGAGTCACGCCCCGGCCGGGCAACAACAGCAACAGCGCCAGCATGTCAAAGTCGACGACACTCACGCGGCTGCCGCATACGCCAACTTCTGCCGTGTCACTGGCACGCCGGAAGAGTTGATTATCGACTTTGGCCTCAACCCGCAACCCTTCGGCGTTCCCACCGAGCCCATCGTCATCAGTCAGCGGATTGTCACCAACTTTTACACCGCCAAGCGGATGTTGCACGCCTTGCAACTCACCTTGCAACGCCACGAGGCGGCCTTCGGCGTGTTGGAGACGGACGTGCAAAAGCGGGTCGTCCCCGGCGCGCGCAGCTAGAGTAAATCCGTTATTGAAATTCATCGGGCACGGATCACCATTGGTCCGTGCCCGATTTGTTTGTCACACATGCGTCGTATTTATCTCGACAACAACGCGACGACCCCCATCGCCGACAGCGTGCGCGAGGCGCTCGCGCCCTTTTTGCGCGAGCACTATGGCAATCCTTCCAGCTCGCATCCACTGGGCAGGGCCTGCCACGAGGCGGTCGAAGACGCTCGCAGCCGCGTGGCCCAACTGATCGGCGCCACCGCCGACGAGATCGTCTTCACGTCGGGCGGATCAGAGAGCAACAACCTGGCGCTCAAGGGAGTGGCCCTGGCGGCCTGGCCCGCGCGGGGTCACATCATCATCTCGGCGCTGGAGCACCCGACCGTCAGCGAACCCGCCCGGCATTTGCAGCGGCTGGGTTTTGATGTCAGCACAATTGCCTGCGACGCCCAGGGGCGCATCGACCCCGCTGACGTGCGCCGCGCAATCCGACACGACACTTTGCTCTTGAGCGTGATGCACTCGAACAACGAGATCGGTTCCGTGCAGGCGATTGGCGAGATTGCCAAGCTCTGCCGAGCGCAAGGGGTGCTAGTTCACACCGACGCGGCGCAGAGCGTTGGCAAACTCTCGGTGCGGGCCGATGAGTTGGACGTCGACTTATTGACACTGGCCGGCCACAAGCTGTACGCGCCCAAAGGCATTGGCGCCTTGTATGTCCGCCGCGGCGTCTCGCTCGAACCGTTGCTGCACGGAGCGGGTCAAGAGTCGGGCGTGCGTTCTGGCACGGAGAATGTCGCTGGCATCGTAGCGCTAGGCGAAGCGGCGCGGCTGGCCAACATTTGCCAGCCGGCCGACGCTGGTCGAATGGCGGAGTTGCGCGAACGACTTGCCGATCGCCTCTTCGACGCGCTGCACCCGGCCCAGCCGATCAACGCCCCTACGGCCGAGCGACTACCGAACACTTTGTCGGTCAACTTTCGCCATGTGGCCGGCGCCGACTTGCTGCGCCGCGTGCCCGAGGTGCATGCCTCGACGGGCGCCGCGTGCCATAGCAGCGCCACCCCTCTTTCGGCCACGCTCAAGTCGATTGGCCTCTCGCCCGAGATTGGCCGCGGCACGGTGCGGCTGAGCCTGGGGCGCTACACCAGCGAGGACGAAATCGACGCGGCGGCTTCGCTGCTCGTCGCCGCTTGGGAAGCGATGGTTTAGCGACCTCGCTCCGGAAGCAACGGTCGCGCGGCAACCAATTCTCGGCATGGCCACGGCGCGTTTGGTACCATAGCGGTCCTTATCCCGCACCGCTTCTTGCCCGGAACTCTCGTCATGTCCGCCGATTGGTTTCGCATTGAAAACGACGCCGAAGTCGCCTCCCCCGCGCTGTTGGTCGACCTGGATCGCGCGCGCGAAAACATCCGTCGCATGCTGGCCGAGGTCGGCGGGCCAGAACGCCTGCGCCCGCACGTCAAGACGCACAAGATGGCCGAGATCGTGCGCATGCAACTCGACGCCGGCATCCGCGCGTTCAAGTGCGCCACGCTCGCCGAGGCCGAGATGATCGCCCATTGCGGCGCCCGCGACGTGCTGTGGGCGATGCAGGCAGTCGGGCCCAACATCGCGCGGCTCAAGCAACTGGTCGAGCAGTTTCCCAAAACCGAGTTTTCGGCGCTGGTCGACAACGAGGCGACGATCGAGGCCCTGGAGCAGGCGGGGGTGTCGGTCGCGCTGCTGCTCGATCTTGATATCGGCATGCACCGCACCGGCATCGAGATTGGACCCGCCGCCGAGGCCGTCTATCGCCGGTTGTCCAAGAGCAAGACGCTGCGCGCGGGGGGACTGCACGCCTACGACGGACACATCAAAGAGCCCAATCCCATTCGCCGCGCCGAAATGGTCGAATGGGCGTTCGATCGAGTCGACGAGTTTCGAGATCGACTCGTGGCCCACGGCATGACCGTGCCACAGGTCGTCTCCGGCGGATCGCCCAGCTTTGCAATTCATGCCCGCCATTCGGATCATCAGTGCAGTCCCGGCACCACCGTTTTTTGGGACGGCGCATACCTCACCAAGTATCGCGATCTTGATTTTCTTAATGCCGCGATCTTGCTGACGCGCGTGGTGAGCAAACCGGGTGACAACTTGTTGTGCCTCGATCTGGGTTACAAGGCGGTGGCCTCCGACAACCCCGATCCGCGCGTGCTGTTTCCAGAACTTCCGGACGCGCGCGCCGTCATCCATAGCGAAGAACATCTCACCATCTATACCACCAGCGCCGTTCGTTACGCGGTGGGGTCGTGCTTGTACGCCATCCCCTGGCACGTCTGCCCAACTGTGGCGCTATATCCAGAGGCCATCGTGATCCGCGGAGGTCGCGCGGCGGAGCGCATCAAGATCGCCGCGCGCGATCGGATGCTCTCCATTTAACAGCACACGACCATTTGTTTGCCAATAGGAGTTCATCTTGCCTGAGCGACTTTCCACCGGCATCACCGCTCTCGATCAACATTTAGGGGGCGGCCTGCTGCCGGGCACGCTCACGGTGCTGCTTGGCGCCACGGGGGTCGGCAAGACGCAGTTGGGGCTGCAATTCGCTAGCGCCGGCCACACGCAAGAGGGCCGACGCGGCGTCTTGTTCGATATGACCTATCGCGGCGATTCGCAGAGCCATGCCGAATACGCCCGTCGCATGTTCGATTGGACGCTGCGCGCCATGGCGGGGGATCGTCGCGTGTCGCACCAAGATTTCTTCGCGCCGGCCAACGAGCCAGGCGACTACCTGCACGTGTTCGACTACGGCGGCCGGCGGCTGTCGGATCGCGAGTTGTCGTTCGACGCCGATCGCGCCTGGCGCCAGGCCATCGTCGCCAAACTGGAAACCAGCATCGCGTTTTTATACGGCAATTTCACGCGGGGAGCGCGGCGTGTGGTGATCGACGGCATCGACCCGATCGATCGCCCCCGCGAGGCGATGCAGTTTGAACTGTTCGAATATCTGTACCACCAAATCCTGCGCAAAGACGCCGAGTGGGTGGCGCGCGACTTGTTTCGTCAGGATTTTCGCCAATACGCCGCGCTGGTTGGCCAGCATCTTTACGATCCGGCCCAGATCGGCGCGGTGATGCTTTACACCTCGGTGGAAACGATTTTAGACCAACTCATCGACCGCCCCCTAGCCGAAGGGGACTGGCTGGCCAACGCCAACACGGTGATCTATCTGGGCAAGGTTCGCGAGGGCAATCGCATGGGGCGCGCGCTCTACATCGCCAAGCATCGGGGCAGCGCTTGCTCCGATCAGATTATTCCGTTCGAGATCGGCGACCGCGGAATATCGCTCTTGTGAAACAGCCTGGCCATCACGGCACGGTGAAGCCCGGCGTTGGCGGCGTGGGGCGCGTGGTGGAAAGCGCGCTATCCATGCCGGGCACTTCGATGCCGATTCGCTTGGCTCTCACGTGCAGCGCCTGCTGAAAATATTGCAACGGCCGGTCGTAGCGCTGGCGCGCCCAGAAAAACGTGCCGTGCACCAAGCTGACTGGCAAATCGCCGGTGTCGACCATGTCGGCCACCACGTTCAAGTAACGAAATTCGACAGGCCGCCGCGCCTTGAGCCCCTTGGTGAGCATGTCGCGCAGGTCGATCGGCCCGTTTGCGCCGCTCGGAGGCGGCGCGGCGCCGCGCGCCGGCAAGAGCGCCCCTAACAACGTGGCCGCCATCCCCAGTAGTCCCAACAACAGCGTCCGCCTTTTTTGCATCCCGGCATCTCCTTCCAGCGACCAAGAGAGAATTGCGGGGGGTCTTGTAGCGAACTTTTACCCACCGCCACAAGGCCGCGACGGCCCGAAAGCTCGAATAGTAGCTGCTTGCTGGCAGCAGAACGGCGGAGATTGCCGGTGGCGGCTTCGCGTTGGCTCCAATCGCGCGCTTTGCGTAAGATGGAACGGCATGGTTCGCCCGCTTTTTCTATTTATTTGCTGCCATTTGCCGGCCGAGGGCTGCTCAATGGACTGTCTCAGGAGTCGGTCGCTGCTACGGCCCATGTCGCTCGTTTTCTCACTGGCCGCTGCTCTTTTGCTTGGCTCGTCGTGCCTGCGCGCCGCCGAACCACCATCGAACGCAGCGAGCGACTCGGCCATTGCCGAGATTCCCGAACTGCTGCGGCAATTAGATTCCAACGACTTCGACGCGCGCCAATCTGCGACGGCGCGATTGTCGGCAATCGCCGACCTCGAGGAGGTGCAGCAATCCACGGCCGACGCATTGGGCGCGGCGCTGGTCACGGGCGAACTATCGTTTGACGCGCGCAGCCGACTGGCGCCGCTACTCAAGCGGTTGCCGGCGCCGGCGGCCCCAACATCGCCCTTGCCGCTCGCCGGCGACATCACGCAACTGGTGGCGCAGCTTAACGACGACTCGGCGGCCCGCCGCGCCAGCGCCCAGGCCCGCTTGCGATGGATTGCCTCACAACCGCAAGCCAATAGCGAGGCGCTGGCGGCCATCAAGGCGGGGCTTGGCAGCCCCACCATCGATTCCAGCACGCGCCGAATGCTGCGCGACCTGCTCGACACGGCGCGCGGCGTTTGGCTCGCCAGCGACCCCAAGGATTGGCGGTTGCCGCCGGTCAGCGACGAACAGCTCACCGCCTGGCTCGACGCGTTGATCCAAGTTCGTCCCAACGAACCACGTTGGTCGCTGCAGCAGGACGCCGCGCAACAAGAGTTGGTCGACCTGTTGGCCCGCGATGAATACCTGGACCGCGTGAGGCATGGCGTTGAAGAACGGATCGCCCGGCCAGGAATTACACCAGATGCCGCGCGGCGGCTCGAAGCGGTGCTCGATTGGGCGCGCCCCACGCTCGTGGCGGAGTATTGGCAAGGTCCGCAGCACGTCTCCATTCAATTTCTGTTTGTCGGCGTTCCTAGCGTGCCAGAGGGCGCCCAGCGAGCCAGCCACTTCGACTTTGTCGACGACGAACGCGCGCATTGCGTCAGCGGCAACTCGCTTTCTCCGGGCGACTACCCGATTGGCGTCTTTTTTCCGCATCCGCAGCAGGGTAGCGCGCAGTTCCATCTGGTCAACCTGGCCACACCGCGCCGCCGCATGGCCTATGAATATCTGATTCGCGGCGACGATGCCCAGCGCGCGGCCGCCATCACACGCCGCACGCTCGATCACATCCTGGCCACCAAAAAGCCGCTCTCGCAATCCGAGCTTTTAATGCTTGAAGAACTGGACGATGGCCAGGTATCCGCCTTCACCGGCAAGTACTTCATGGCAGTGGACGACAGCCACTATCCGCCAGCCGAGGGGCAATTTGTCGGCAATGTCAGCCGGTTGCAAAACGTCTGCTGCATGCTGGCCCGCAGCGGTCGCCACGATGCAGTGCCCGGCTTGTTGGCGGCCATTCAGGCCAAGCGATTCTTCGATCCGCCGGCGCAGGCGCCGTGGGATTGGCCCTGGATCGCCGCTTTGTGCATCGCGGTTCACGACCCCTGGCCCGAGGTCGACCCGTGGCTGTTCAGCCTGGTGGAGCGCGACGATCCCTTGATGCGCCGGCCCGCCGCCGCTCCCAGCGAGCCCACCCCCGCCACCAGCGAAGACCCTCGTCCAGAACCGGAAAAGCTCACGGCGCCCGAGCTCGGCGCCACCGCCGCAGCGATTTTACTGAATCGGGCGGGCATCCCGCCGACCGTTTTTGGGTTGGAAGTGTTGATGTACTCTCCGTTGGCCAGCCTCGACTGTCCTGGGGCGTACTGGCGCGACGCCAAGGGCCGGCAGCGCTTGACGCAGTGGTGGAAAGAGCGTCAGAAATAGCCCCTGTGGCGCACCGCGCGAGCGGGGCTCGGTTCGCTTTGGTTGCTGAGCGGGTGCGATTGTTCTAAGTTGCCGTCCCTGATATATTTCTGGGTTCTCGCGCCGTCGTGGGAGCCGCTCGCGTAAGGCGGCCGTCGCGCGATCCGTTGGTACTAACCCCGCCGGCAGGCTGCTCCAGCCCCTTGTTCCTCCGGCGGTCGAAAATCGCCCCGACTCGGTTCGCTCTATCGAACTCCAGCGGGCGAAGTCTCAGCCAACATCTAGCAGCATCACTGGGCTGGCGAACTGGAAATAATGGTCAACCGCAATCTCATCCGCGAATTCGATGTCTCCGACGACGAGTGGACACGTGCCCTGAGCGACTCTTTCAACGGCGCCAAAGTTGAGGAGATCGACTGGGATCAGGACATCGACTGGGGCAGTCAGGAGATCAAGCTCAATCAGATCGTCGAAGGCAAAGTGCTCCGGATCGAGGGAGACAATGTGCTGGTCGACGTCGGCTACAAGAGCGAAGGAGTGATTCCGCTCGCCGAATGGGGCGAGGAGGAAGAGCCACCGCAACCGGGCGAAAAGCTCAAGGTTCTGGTTGAGGAAGTGGAGGACGTTTCCGGCGAGATGGACCAGGAAGGGGGCATGATCGCCCTCTCCAAGCGCAAGGCCGAAAAGATCGAGGCCTGGCTCAAGGTCATGGAAACAGTGCACGAAAACGACGTCGTCACCGGCGCCGTCACCCGCAAAATCAAAGGCGGCTTGCTGGTCGACATTGGCGTCAATGTCTTCTTGCCGGCCAGCCAGGTCGATATCCGCCGTCCGCACGACATTGGCGACTACATCGGCCGCACCATTCAATGTCTGGTGCTCAAGATCGACGAAGCACGGCGCAACATCGTGGTCAGCCGCCGCGCCCTGATCGAGGCCGAGCGGGCCGAGAAGAAGCAGCAGCTTTTGTCGACGCTCGAGGTGGGCCAACTCCGCAAAGGCGTGGTCAAGAACATCGCCGATTTCGGCGCGTTCGTCGACCTGGGCGGCATCGACGGCCTGTTGCACATCACCGACATGAGCTGGGGCCGCATCGGCCATCCGACCGAGATGGTGCGGATCGACGAGGAGCTCGAGGTGCAAATCCTGCACATCGACCGCGAAAAGGAAAAGATCGCGCTGGGCCTCAAGCAGAAGTCACCCAGCCCGTGGCAGAACATCGAAGAGAAGTTCCCCGTCGGCAGCGTGGTCCGCGGCGAGGTGGTGAACGTGATGAGCTACGGCGCCTTCGTCAAGCTGGAGGAAGGCATCGAAGGTCTGGTGCATATCAGCGAAATGTCCTGGACGAAGCGCATCAATCATCCCAGCGAATTGGTGCAGATTGGCGACGAGATCGACGTGGTGGTGCTCGGCATCAACAAAGAGAAGCAAGAGATCTCGCTCGGCATGAAGCAAACCCAGCAAAATCCCTGGGAGAAAGTGGCCGAGAAGTATCCGCCTGGCACGGTCGTCACCGGCACGGTGCGCAACCTCACCAACTACGGCGCCTTTATCGAGATCGAAGAGGGGATCGACGGCCTGTTGCACGTCAGCGACATGTCGTGGACCCGCAAGATCAGCCATCCCAGCGAGGTGGTCGAGAAAGGTCACCAACTGGAGTGCAAAGTGCTCTCGGTTGACCAGGAGCGCCGCCGCATCGCCTTGGGTCTCAAGCAATTGCAAGACGATCCCTGGGCGACCGACATCCCCTCCAAGTACCAGCCCGGCCAACGCGTGTCGGGCACGGTCACCAAGCTCACCAACTTTGGCGTGTTCGTTGGCCTGGAGAATGGCTTGGAAGGGCTATTGCACATCTCGGAGTTGGCCGACCACAAGGTCGAAAACCCCGAGGAAGTGGTCAAGGTGGGCGACACCATCGAGGTGAAGGTGTTGCGCGTCGACACCGACGAGCGCAAGATTGGCCTGTCGCGCAAGCGACTGGAATGGAGCGACGACGACCTGGCGCAAGCCGAAGAAACCGAAGAAGCCAAGGCCAATCGTCCGGCGCCAGCCCAGGAACTCAAGGGGGGTGTTGGCGACAGCTCTGGCCCGCTCATCAAGCCACGCGAGGCCTAACCACAATCACCGTCTTGCGGTGATTAAAGGCCTTCATCAGTTCATAGGCATCAAGACCCACGGAGTTCGCTCCGTGGGTCTTTTTCTTTCGTGGAGGCGCGGCAATTCCGCCCACTCAATCGCTGTTGGAGCAAAATCCCGCCTTGCGCCGTTCGATCAATCGGCGATTTGCGCAAGTCCAGGCTGCAACTCGCCGGTAGTGGTGGGGCGCACCGCGCGGGCCACTTCGACGCCGTCCTTGAGAAAAACGAACGTCGGCCACAGTTTGACGCCAAACGATCGGCCCAGTCGCCGGCCCGGCGCATCTTCGACCTTCACATGCTTCACCTCTGCCGCGGCGGCGAGCACCTCGGCCAAGGGGACCTGCGCCGCCTGGCAATGCCCACACCAGCCGGCGCCAAACTCAAGAATGGTTGGACCGGGCCAGCCCTCGACCTCCGCGCGCGACAGATCGCAGTGGACATACTCGGTTTGCATGGCGCCGCCTTCGTTAGGAAATCCACAAGTGAGAATCAACACAGCAGAGCAAATCTCTTGCTGCGGCGATAGTAAAACGTTGACGTCACTGGGAGACGCCCGCCTTTGGCGGCAGGTGGTGATTGCAAAACGAGCGAATTCCGAAAGCTCCGAAAACCGGTCGCAAAGTGGTCACGATGAGCCGCTTATCAAGGCTTTGTCATGGAATGATTTACGTCGATCTTGGCGCGGCTCTCGCGCGTCTTTGGAGAGGATGTTTTCGGAGTGTTGCTCGATTTTCCGAAGAATCTGAAGCGTTTGAGAATTGGACGCCGGTGGACACATTCCTGGGCCACCATGGGCGCCAGGTTTCGCCGTGCAGTCGTAAGAGAGGTTGCTACGCAGCGTGCTATATGTCCGAAAACTGCCCGACGCGGCGGCGCCTATTTGGTAAAACGGTCCCGTGCGCGGCTACAGCGACAGTGGTTCGCCGGCGATCTGGCGCTCGTGGCGCGTTAGTTCGTACATGTCGCGCAAGAGTTGAATGTCGCATGGTCGTTGCGTCACGTCGCGGCGGGCGAACATGCGGCCTTGCGTCGGGATCATCACTTCGACCGGCGTTTCGGTCACCTGGCCAAACAGTCGGGCGTAATTGACAAAGCTGGGCACGTTGGTGGTGACAAAGCCATACACCATGCTGCACGCGCCGATCGTCTTGCCGGTGAAAATGCCGGTATTGATGGCCGTCTTTGCGTAGTCGCCGATGATCGCCCCGATGAACTGCATGCCGCTGGGCACCTTGCGGCCGTGGTAATCCATGTTCACCTGGCCATAGGTGTTCTTGAGATCGCTGTTGCAGGTGCCGGCGCCAAGGTTGATCCAACTGCCGAGATAGCTGTGTCCGAGAAAACCGTGGTGCTGTTTGTTGGTGTAGGCCTCGATGATCGAGGCCTCGATTTCGCCGCCGATCTTAGTGGTGTTGGCGAGGGTGGCGCCGTCTTTGAGCGCCGAGTGTTCGATGACCTTGCTCTTGGGGCCGACGTACACTGGGCCGCGCAAAAAAGTATATGGGCCGATGGTGGCGCCTTGGTCGATCACCACCGGACCACGGCGGGTGTCGGTGACCACATGCTGGCCGAGCGAAATGTCGTCGGCCAAAAACAGGCCATCGCCGGCCTCGCGATAGGCGCCTTGCGCCACGCGATGCTCTAGGCTCTCGCGCACAATCATCAAATGATGACGAATGATGTCGTGCGGAAAATGAAAGAGCGGCAACTCGCCTTCCAAGCGCGGCAGTTCGCGCTGCCGCATGGCGACCAGGAATTCCGCATAATTGGCGGCGCGAGCTGGGGGGCTATCTCCCGCCACCACAGCCGCTGCGATGCGCCCCTCTTCGGTGACAATCGCCCCTTCGCGCCGCGCGGCGATCAGTTCACGCAGACGCTTGAGCACCGCCACCGAGGGCACAACGGCGCCATTAATCGCCAGTACGAACTGTTTTGGAGAACCGGACCCCAGCGACAGATGGCAAAAATCGGCCTCTTGAATCTCCGTCAGATGCGGACGCACCAGCCACTTCACCGGGCAACCGAAGCTGCTCACCAGGTCGATCAACCGCAGGCTGCCGCAACTGATCGCGAAGACGGGCCGGCTGATCGACACCGGATACAGGTCGGTCACCAGATCGTCTTCGAACAGGAGAATCATCATGGCTAGCCAACGTCAAAATTGGAGCGGATAGGCCAATTACAACATACGTTATTTGGCCACAAACGACGGTACCGCCCAATAGGCGGCAATGCCAGCGGTTAACGACAATCGCTTGAGTCTGGTCGCCCGGAATGGTCGAATAGTGCATCGTATGCCTGCTCCCTGCCCGCCTTCCCAGTCAGGATGACTTCATGCCCAAGCGCTGGCGTCTCCGGGCGCACGATGCGGATCGCATCGCCCGGCTACAACAGACGAGTGGACTGCCCGCCGTCGTCGCCCAATTGCTGATCTGTCGCGGCATTGCCGATGCCGACACAGCCCGCGACTTTCTCGAATCCAAGTTGGTCGGCCTGCGCGATCCGCTGGACCTGCCCGGTTGCCAGCAAGCGGCGGAGCGCCTGTGGGACGCGGTGCGCGGCGGGCGGCGGATCATTGTTTACGGCGACTACGACGTGGACGGCGTGGCCGCCACCAGCATCCTGTGGCGCTGCCTGTCGCTGTTGGGCGCGAATGTGGGCTTTTATGTCCCGCATCGCATGGAGGAGGGGTATGGTCTCAATGCCGAGGCGCTAACGACTTTGGCCGCCCAAGGCGCCCAATTGATCATCACGGTCGATTGCGGTGTGACCGCTCTGCGCGAGGCCGAACTGGCCCGCGAGCTCGGCCTGGAACTGATGATTACCGATCACCATCAAATGGCGAGCGGCCTGCCGGCCGCGGCCGCGATTGTGCATCCGCTGCTTCCCGGCCACGAGTATCCCTTTCCGTATCTATCGGGCGCGGGGGTGGCCTTTAAGGTCGCCTGGGCGCTGTGCCAGCAGGCGTCGCAGGCGCGCAAGGTGAACGAAGCGATGCGCGAGTTTCTGCTGGGCGCTGTGGCGCTGGCGGCGCTCGGGACAGTGGCCGACGTAGTGCCGCTGATCGATGAGAACCGCATTTTGGTGCGGCATGGACTGTTGAGTCTGAAGCAGCGTCCCAGCGTCGGCCTGGCGGCGATGCTGCGCGCGGCCCAACTGGAGCGCAAGCGGGAACTGTCCGCCGAAGACATCGCCTTTTCCATCGCGCCACGACTCAACGCCGCGGGCCGAATGGGGCAGGCGCAGTTGGCAATCGAGCTGTTGATCACCGAATCGGCCGAGCGCGCCGCCGAGTTGGCTGAGTATCTCAACGAACTGAACAGCAGCCGCCAGAGCCTGGAACGCAGCATTTATCTCAAGGCGCACAAGCAGGCCGAAAGTCAGTTTGATCCCGAGCGCGATGCCGCGCTGGTGTTGGCCGATCGCGGTTGGCACGCGGGCGTGATCGGGATTGTGGCGGGTCGCATTGTAGAACGCTTCCATCGCCCGGCGGTGCTGATCTCGCTGGACGACCTGGGGGTGAAGCCGGGCGTCGGCTCGGCGCGCAGCGTGCCTGGGTTTGATTTGCACGCGGCGCTTTCGGCGTGCGAGTCGCATTTGGTGAGTTATGGTGGACATGCCGCCGCGGCGGGACTAAAGATCGACGAACGGCGACTGGACGCCTTTCGCGAGGAATTTTGTCGTCATGCCGCCGGCGCCATCGCCGATGAGCAGCGCGTGGCGGAGTTGTGGATCGACGCCGAGGCCCCACTGTCGGCGTTCACTCTCAAGGCGGTCGAGCAAATGGAGCAGCTTGCCCCATTTGGCCACGGCAACATGCGTCCCTTGCTCTGCGCCACTGGGGTGCAATTGGCCGAGCCGCCGCGACGCATTGGCGCGGGAGGAAGGCACCTGGCAGTCAAGCTCGCGCAGCACGGCGTGAGCATGCGCGCCGTGGCGTTTGGCAAGGGAGATTGGGAGCCTGAGCTACTAGCGGCGCGAGAGCCGTTCGCCATCGCCTTTCATCCGGTGATCAGCACGTTTGGCGGCAGTCGCCGCGTGGAACTACAACTGGCCGACTGGCGGCTTGATCCGGCGCTGGCGCCTTGCTGAGGCGCTAGCCCGCTTCGCTGCGGGGCGGGGCGGCGCGTTCGTGCTGAGTCAGATTGAGCGCGCTCTCGACCAAGGCGACATGCGAAAGCGCCTGAGGAAAGTTGCCCACCTGCCGCCCAGCGTGCGGATCGTACTCCTCGGCCAAAAGTCCGACGTCGTTCTGCAGTTCCAGCAATTGCTCGAAGCGGCGCACCGCGTCGTCGCGGCGGCCGATCAGAAACAGATTGTCCACCAGCCAAAAGCTGCACGCCAAGAAGGCGCCTTCGCCGGGGGGCAGCCCGTCGAGCACGTCGTCGGTGATATAGCGCATGACGAAGCCATCGCGCACCAGCTCGCGCTCGATCGCTTCCACGGTGCCGATCACGCGCGGGTCTTCGGGCGGCAAGAAGCCCACCAGCGGAATCATCAGCAAACTGGCGTCGAGCGCTTGACCGTCGTAATGCTGCACAAAGGTGTGGCGAACCGGGTCGTAGCCGCGCGCGCATACCTCGCGATGGATCTCGTCGCGGATGGCGCGCCACTGCGCGACCGGGCCGTCGAGCCCAAAGTCTTGCACCATCTTCACCATCCGGTCGAAGGCGACCCAGGCCATGACCTTGGAATGCGTGAAGTGCTGCCGCGGGCCACGCACCTCCCAAATCCCCTCGTCCGGCTCGCGCCACGCGGACTCCAAAAAGCCGGCGATCGCCTGTTCAACCCGCCAGGCATACTCCTCCATGCGCACGCCAAAGCGGCGGGCCTGATACAAGGCATCGATCAACTCGCCATAGACATCGAGCTGAAATTGCCGATGCGCGGCGTTGCCAATTCGCACCGGACGCGAGTCTTCATAACCGGCCAGCCAATCGAGTTCGATCTCGGTGAGCCGCCGCTCACCATGCAGCCCGTACATGATGTTCAACTGCGAGGGCCGGCCGGCCGCGGCGCGCAACAGCCACTCGCGCCAAGCCACCGCCTCGGCGGTAAATCCGTTGCTCATGAGCGCGTCGAGCGAGAAGGTGGCGTCGCGCACCCAGCAGTAGCGGTAGTCCCAATTGCGCATGCCGCCGATCTTTTCGGGCAGCGACGTGGTGGGCGCCGCGACAATGCCGCCGGTGGGATCGAACGTGAGCGCTTTGAGCGTGATGAGCGAGCGCATCACGGCGTCGCGATAGCGACCGTGAAACGTGCATTGGCTGGACCACTGTTGCCACCACTGTTCGGTCTGCCGCAATTGATCGCTTTGTTGCGGGCGCGGCGGTCGCTTGGCCTCGGAGGGATGCCAGATCATCACAAAGCTGACTTCTTCTCCCTCGCGCACGGTGAACTCCGCCACGGTGTTGAAATCTTCGCCGTGCATCGGCACGTCGCTGTAGAGCAGCAGCGTGTCGGGGCCGGCCACCGCGCGCAGCCCGCCCTCGATATGCGTGACCCATGGGACGATCGAGCCGTAATCAAAGCGGATCGTCAGGTCCATCCGCATCCGCACCTCGCCCCGATTGCCGCGCACCACGCGCACCAGGTCGGTTTCGCGGGTGTGGGTGGGCATGCAGTCGATCAACGTGACGGCGCCCGACTCGGTCTCGAATTGCGTTTCGAGCACCAGCGTGTCGCCGCGATACCGACGGCGAACCTGGCGCGGCTCGTCGGCCGTCGCGATTTGCCAATGCCCATTGTCGCGTGTGCCTAACAGCGCTGCGAAGGCGGCGCCGGAATCAAAACGGGGCAGGCAAAGCCAGTCGATCGAACCGTGCCGCGACACGAGCGCCGCGGTTTTACAGTTGCCGATCAGCGCATAATCTTCGATCCGCTCCGACATTCACGCCTCCTGCCTTGCCAGCCGCCATCGACTATTGTGGAAAACTTCCTTGTTCACGCAACCTTCGCGCCAATCGCCAATAATGTCCGGAAATCAGATTCCGGCGCTCGGACGAACGGCGCCGGGACCGCCTTGCTCGGCGTCGGGGCTTTTCATTAATCGCATCAGCGCGGGCACGGCGTGCGCCGCCTCGGGGCCAATCTGGCCCAGCGCGCGCGCGGCGCTGCGCCGCACGCTCCAATCGGGATCTTCCAAAGCGGCAATCAACACCGGCACGGCTTCTTTAGCGGGTGGCCCCATGCGGGCCAGAGATTGGGCCGCGCGATCTCGAACATCGGCATTGGGGTCTTCTAGCGCGACAATCAAACTGGGGATCGCCGCCGGACCAATCCGCGCCAGCGCGTCGATCGCCGTTTCGCGCACGCCCCATTCTCTCGCCAGCGGCGTCGTCATCAGGGGCGACGAGGTCGTCACCAGGGGTGCCGCCCCAGCGGGCCACAGTTGGTCGCGCGCCTTGGTGATTTGCGCCGCGTCGGGCTTGGGCGGCGATCCAAAATCGGGGAGTCGCGCACGGTTGCCCTTGCCGCAGCCCGACAGCCCAAGAAACAGTGAAAACGAAACTAAGACCAGCAAGCGACAGTGACAACAGCGCATTCCAAATCCGACGTTCAAGGGTTGGCTGTGCTGGCCAAGGCGCAGCAAGTGGTCCGTGGCAAAGTCAGCGGCCATTACCCACCACAATGATCCGTCGCGGCCGATTTGTCCAAACGGCCTGGTCAGGGGGACGCCGCCTGATCTTTGGAAACGGAGCTTTCGGAAATGCAGAGCAATTCCTTGTCGGTGCGTATCAACAAGCGGTCGCCCACAATCGCCGGGGAAGCCATGCACATAACGTCTTCGCCCAGTTCGTTTGTATACAGCAGTTCAAATTTGGGGCCGGCCTGAATGACGAACGTCGTGCCAAACTCGTTCAGACAAAAGATCTTGTCGCGATAGGCCCAGGGGGAAGCCGTGAATGCCCGTCCGCCGGGGATGCGCTGCTTTTCGTACACCGCTTCGCCGGTCTTGGCGTCGTAACAGGCCAACATGCCACGATCGAGCAGGACATACAGCTTGTCCTTGTAAAGCACGGGCGATGGGTTGTAGGGGCCCGCCGCCTGTTGAAACCAGGCGATGTACTCGCCGCTGGTTTCACCTTCTTTAGGCGTAATATCTCCAGTCGCGCCGGGCTTGATCGCAAACACCGGCTTTTGCTTATCCATGATGTAACCGCTGGCCAGGTACAAGAGACCGTCGTGCGCGAATGGCGTTGGTATGGCGATGCTCGACATGCCGCCCAGTTCCCAGAGCAGCTTGCCGTCGAGATCGTAGGAGCGCACTTTGTTGGTGCCGGCGGTGACTAATTCGACCCGGTCTGGGGTCTTCCAAATGAAGGGGGTGGCCCAGTTGGTCTTTTCGTCGCGAGGCTCGCGCCACAATTCATCGCCGGTCTTGGCGTCGAGCGCAACGATATACGACTCGTCGTCGTTGTCGTTGACCAGAAATAGCCTGCCGTCGTACACAATCGGTGAGGCGGCGGTACCCCACTCGTTGCGAGTCTTGTGCGAGGGCAGTTCCTTGCCCCACACCGGCTTGCCGTCGAGGGTATAGCAATAGACGCCTTGATTGCCAAAGTAGGCGTAGATTCGCTCGCCGTCGGTGGCCGGGGTCTCGGAGGCGTAGCTGTTTTTGATGTGGCGGCCCGTTTGGGGCGTCCCTTTGTGGGCCGTTTGCTCCCAAAGTTGCTGGCCGCTCTTCAGGTCAAAGCAAATCACCTTCCACAGATGCCTACTCTCGGGCGGCTCTGGTCGCTCGCCGCCGAAGTAGAGCCCCGGTTTTGCGGCCTCGGTTTCGGCCTCGTTGACCACCGAAGTCAAAAAAACGCGGTCTCCCCACACCACTGGCGACGACCACCCGCGACCGGCCACCGGCGTTCGCCAAGCGATATTTTCGCTGGCGCTCCAATGCAACGGGAGTTGCTGATTCTCGGCCGTGCCGAGCGAGCCAGGCCCCCGAAACTGGGGCCAATTGTCCGCCGACAAGCTGACGCCGCTGGGTATAATGAGACAGATCGCAAGGATGAGCCGATTCATGATGAGACACCTGGAAAAGAGCACGTGGCGATCGGACGAGACGTCGATTGGGGCGCATGCGATCGTAGGGGAGCCGCCGGCGCGAGGCAAGCAAGCACCGGCCGGCCGATCGGCGGCAGCGGTGACGCGGGTGGCATGGCCCAAGCCGCCAAAGTCGTGTAAATTATTGTCTCGTAGTGGATCGAATCGCGCTGGCGACCGATTCCGAGGCTCTGGCGAGGGCGTTTGTCGCCCCGGCGCGGCATCGCTAAAATGCCCGGCCTATGCTTCCAGGCCCCCTCGTGCTTCAGGTTGAAGGAGTTAGGCTGGTGCAGATCAACGTATCGGCGCGGCATGGCCAACTGAGTGAAGCGACTCGCGCCAAGATAGCGGCCAAGCTCGATAAGCTGAACCGCGTGTTCGAGCGATTGACTGCCATTGAGGCGACGATCGACTTGGCGCACAAAGACGCGCCCACTATCGACGTGCGCGTCTCGGCCGAACACAAGCACGATTTTGTGGCGACGGAGCAATCGAATGATTTGCTCGGCGCCACCGACCAAGTGCTCCACAAGTTGGAGCAGCAGTTGCGCAAATACAAAGAAAAAGTACAAGAACATCATCGACCGCCGAACCCCAAGCAGGAGGACGCCTCCGCACGATCCGGGCCCGGCGAGCCGTAGGCGTCACCAGACGATGGTGGGACGCTGGCGGAAGAAAGGAACAGGTGCATGAAGTTTGCCGACTTCATCAGCCGCGATGCGGTGTGTGCGTCGCTCGCGGCCGACGATAAGGAAGGTGTCATCCGTGAATTGGCTCAGTCGCTAGTCGATGCGGGGGGGATTCCCGGCTCGGAATGCGAAGGAATCGTCAAGGCCATCTTGAAGCGTGAGGAGCTCGGCAGCACCGGCATCGGCCGGGGCGTGGCGGTTCCTCACACCAAGCATGCCGGGGTGAGCCGACTGGTGGCCACGGTCGGCGTCAGCCAAGAGGGGGTGGACTTCAACAGCCTGGATGGCGAAAGAGTCCAATTGCTCTTCTTGTTGATCTCTCCTCCCGACCGGCCGGGGGACCATCTCCGCGCGCTGGAGAACATCTCGCGCCAGTTGCGCGACGACACGTTCTGCCGTTTTCTTAAGCAATCGAAATCGGCGGCCGACGTGCTCTTGTTGCTCGACGAGGCCGACAATCAGCAATTCGGCTAGCGCCGCGGCGGTGGCGGGCGGGGACGATCGGATCGGCGCCGATTGGCAATCCCTAGTCCGGCGACCGCGCACGCCAACGAGAGGCGGAAAGCCCTTACAGACATGACCAAGACCAAGCTAGTGCGAACCGTGATCGTCACCAATCCCCAGGGATTGCATGCGCGCCCGGCCGACCTGTTCGTCAAGCTGGCCCAACAGTACCGATCCCAAGTTGAAGTGAGCAAAGAAAGTCTGCGAGTCGATGGCAAGAGCATACTCGACATCCTGATGCTGGCCGCGGTCGAAGGAACCCCGCTGGCAATCGAGGTGACGGGCGACGACGCGCAAGACGCGCTTGACGCGCTGTGCCGCCTGGTCGAGCAGAACTTTGCCGACGATTTGAACCCATGACATGGAACTATGACGCGGCGGACCACGGTGCGCCGCGACCGTATTGATCGAATTCGCTGCCGGTCGTCCCGGCGCCAATGACGTTTGTCGCGGTCGTCTCAAGGAAACCGGCCCTCGCCCCTGAACACGCGGGCCGCGGACCGGACTCCTTGCGACGACAACCGTCGGCGACACGCTGGGACGCCCCGAATTCGATGCTGAGACTACAAGGAATCGCTGTTTCACCCGGCGTCGCCATTGGCGAGGCGCTGGTGATCGACAACGAGGGATTTCGCATCCCCCGGCGGTTCCTTGCGCGCGATGCTGTCGAGGCCGAACTGGAGCGACTCGATCGCGCGATCGCCGCCTCGGCGCTAGAGATCGAACGCAATCGCGACGCCGTGAGCCAGCAACTCGGCAAGCAATACGGCGCCATCTTCGACGCTCATCTGCAAATGCTCCGCGATCCGCGGTTGCGGGCAGAGCTCGATGAGATGATCCGCGAGCGGCATTACTCGCCCGAGTACTCGGTGAGCCGCGCGCTGCGCCGTTACACCAAGGTGTTTGAGTCGCTCGAAAGCAGCTATCTAGCGGAGCGCGCTCACGACATCGCGGACATCGAGAAACGCCTGCTCCGCAATCTGCTGGGCAGAAAGCGCGAAACGATCGCCAGCCTGCAATCGCCGGTGCTGGTGCTGGCCCACAATCTCACGCCCAGCGAAACCGCCAATCTCGATCGGCAGTTTGTCAAAGGCTTCGTCACGGAGATCGGCGGGCCCGGCAGCCACACGGCAATTGTGGCCTGCGCGCTAGAGATTCCGGCCGTCGTCGGCATGGGGCCGTTTTTGGCCGACGTTTCGGGGGGCGACCTGGTCATCATCGACGGCAATCGCGGCGAGGTGATTCTGCAGCCCGACGAAGACGCGCTGCGACAATACCAACAAGAGGCGGAGCAAGGACGCAGCTTTGTCGCCGGCCTCCAGGGGCTCCGCGACCTGCCGGCCGAAACCGCCGACGGCACGCGCATCGATTTGATGGGCAACATCGAGTTCCCCGACGAAGTCGAGCATTGCCTTGATCGCGGCTGCGACGGAATCGGGCTCTATCGCACCGAGTTTTTATATCTGGGGGAAGGCCCCGATCCGGACGAGGAAGCCCACTACCAAGCCTATCTGCGAGTGTTGCGTTCGATGGGCGGCAAGCCGGTGGTCATCCGCACGCTCGATCTGGGCGCCGACAAAGTCAAAGGCGGCACGCCGATAGCCGCCGAGAGCAATCCGTTCTTGGGGCTACGCAGTATCCGAGTTTCATTGCGCAATCTGCCGCTATTTCGCACGCAATTGCGCGCCATCCTGCGGGCCAGCGTCGATGGCAACGTGCGCTTCATGTTTCCCTTGATCACCACGCAACTCGAACTGCGGCAGGCCAAGATGCTATTGGCCGACGTCATGGAGGATTTGGAAGAGCACGGCGTGCCGTTCAATCGGCAGGTGCAGGTGGGCATCATGATCGAGGTGCCCGCGGCCGTGATCCTGATCGACCGCTTCATGGAAGAGGTCGATTTTGTCAGCATAGGCACCAACGACCTGATTCAATACACCTTGGCCGTCGATCGCGACAACAAGGAGGTGGCCAGCCTCTACAACGCCAGCGATCCCGCGGTGCTCAAGCTGCTCGAAACCACGATTCAGTCGGCCAATCGGCACGGCAAATCGGTCAATGTGTGCGGGCAGATGAGCAGCAGCACGACGTACACGATGCTGCTGTTGGGCATGGGACTGCGGCAACTCAGCGTCACACCGGCGGCCGTGCCGCAGGTGAAGAAGGTATGCCGCACGGTGACGATTCCGCAGTGCGAAGCCGTGTATCAGCGCGCGATGCTCTTGGAAAACGCCCGCGACGTGAAGAACTATCTGCGCGAGGAGTTGAAGAAAGTCTTGCCGGAGATTGCCGTTTGACCGCGCCGAGCACCATACAGCGACATCGAGTTCGCATCCGATTTCGCAAAGCAGGCGATCTGCGACTGATCAGCCATCGCGACCTGGTGCGCGCGATGGAACGGCTGTTTCGCCGGGCCGGTCTGAAACTCGGCATGAGCCAGGGGTTTCACCCCAAGCCGCGAATGGTGTTTCCGGCGGCGCTGGCGCTGGGTGTGGTCGGGGCCAACGAGGTGCTCGACTTCGAATTGGCGGAGCCGCTTGGCGCCGCGGAAATCGAGACCCGCTTGACCGCGCACGCGCCGGCCGGGCTCGACATTCTGTCGGTTGAATGCGTGCCTGCGGACGCGAAGAAAACTCGCGTGCGGGCCATGAGCTTCGAAATTGCCGTGCCCGCCGAGCGGCGCGCCGCGGTCGCCGCGCGGTTGGCCGACTTTTTAAGTCAATCCACTTACATTGCCGCTCGCGAAGACGGCAGCCACCCGGTCGATGTGCGGCCGAGCGTGGAAGAATTATCTCTAACCGAGGATCGGTTGCGAATGCGATTACTAGTCAATGATCAAGGAGGGGCTCGTCCCCGCGCGCTGTTGGCGGCGCTGGGCATCGACGACCTGCCACAAGTAGGAATTTATCTCACTCGAACCCAAGTGGAGTTCGCATCATGACAGCCACTCCACAACGTCCGCGCCGCGGAGAGCGCCGGCCGCCTTCGCGCCGCTCGCCAGCCGCCGGCAGCGAAAACAAGGTCCTGAAGAAGGAAATCTTGATCAACGTTTCTCAACCCGAGGAATGTCGGATCGCGATCGTCGAGGACGGCGCGCTCGAAGAGTTGTACATCGAGCGTTCGAGCCAAGACAACTACGTGGGCAACATCTACAAGGGTCGGGTCGTCAATCTCGAGCCCAGCATTCAGGCGGCATTCGTCGATTTTGGCGTGGGGCGCAACGGCTTTTTGCACATCAGCGACGTGGAGCCGCAGTACTTTCGCCAGGGGGGTTACGACCCAGACAAGCCGATCGAACCGGGCGGCCGACGACGACCCAACCGCAATGGCGCCGAGCATGGCGACGACGACGACTTCGATGGCGAGGACGAGGATCAACCCCGCCTGCGCCGGCCGCGCGCCGGCGCTCGGCCGCGCGTGAAGCCGCCGATTCAAGACATTCTGCGGCGCGGCGACGAATTGCTAGTGCAAGTCATCAAGGAAGGCATCGGCACCAAGGGGCCAACCCTTTCGACCTATATCAGCATTCCGGGCCGCTATCTGGTGTTGATGCCCGCCCTGGGGCGGGTGGGCGTGTCGCGCAAGATCGAAGACGACGAAGTGCGCCGCCGACTGCGCGACATCATGCTGGAGCTGAATCCGCCCAAGGGGCTCGGCTTCATCGTGCGGACCGCGGGCACCGACCGAACGCAGAAAGAACTGTCGCGCGATCTGGCGTATTTGGTGCGGCTGTGGAAAGTGCTGGCGCGGCGCGTGCGCAAGCAACCAGCGCCGGTCGCCATCTACGAAGAGAGCGACATGATCATCCGCACCATTCGCGACATCTTCTCAAACGACGTCGACACCATTTACATCGACGAGGAGAGCGCTCATGAACGGGCCAAGGAATTTTTGCAAATGGTGATGCCGCGCTACGTCGATCGCTTGCGCTTTTACGAAGGGCGCGAGCCGCTGTTTCACAAGTACGGCGTCGACGATGAGATCAGTCGAATTCACCGCCGCGCGGTGCCGCTGCCTAGCGGCGGATCGATCGTGATCGACCAGACCGAGGCCCTGGTGGCGATCGACGTCAACAGCGGCAACTTCCGCACCGACGATTCTGCCGAGGAGACCGCGTACCAGGTCAACCTGACCGCCGCCAAGGAAATTGCCCGGCAGCTTCGGCTGCGCGATCTGGGCGGCGTGATTGTCAACGATTTCATCGACATGCGGCACGAACGGCATCGCCGGTCAGTAGAGCGCGCGCTGCGCGACGCCGTGCGCCGCGATCGAGCGCGAACCAAAATTCTGCGGATCAGCCCGTTTGGATTGATCGAGATGACGCGGCAGAGGATTCGCCCCAGTCTCAAACGCAGCGTGTACAAGGAGTGCCCGGGCTGCGAAGGAACGGGACTGGTCAAAACGGCCGAGAGTATGGCGATCGAGGTGATTCGCGCGCTGATGCTGGCCAGCCAACGCCCCGACACGGCCAAGGTGATGGTCACGGTTTGCGACGAGGTGGCCACGTATCTGAACAACCGGAAGCGGCGCGAGCTGGCCCGGCTGGAAGACGAAGGCAACCTGGTGATCCAGATTTTCGGCAAGGAGCATGTGCCGCCGGAGCATCTGGTGATCGACTGCGAAGACCGCAGCGGCCGGCTGAGCAAGTTTCCTTCGTCAGACTCCTCGACCTGAGCCGCCAAAACGGCTAGATTATGGGGCTCACTAGCCGCCCAGCCGCAAAGGCGACCGGCTTTTTATGCGCAACTCACTTAACTGCAATGACTTGAGAGCCATGTACGCGATCATCAAAGACGGCGGCCGCCAGTACAAAGTGGAAGAAGGCCAAGAACTAGACCTCGATTTTCGGGAAGCCGCCGTGGGCGATTCCTTGAAGCTCGGGGATGTGCTGGCCGTCAGCGATGGCTCGAAGCTCACCTTCGGCGCGCCGCTGGTAGGTGGAGCCTCGGTTGCCGCCGAGGTGCTCGGCCTACAGCAGGGCCCCAAGCTCACGGTGCAGAAGTTTCGTCGCCGCAAGGGCTATCATTGCAAGACTGGCCATCGCCAGCTTTACACCCGCGTGAAGATCCAAAAGATCACCACCGGCTAACTATTAACGATTCCAGGCCGCTCTGGGCGCATCGTTCAGAGCGGCCTTTTTTTGCGCGCCGAGCTATGCGGCGCCGTCTTGCAACACGGACCGCACCAGCGACTGATCGATCCGGCCCACCAATTCGACATGCCCCAACCGGGTCGGCAGCACGAATCGCAACTGGCCGAACTCCACCTTCTTGTCACGCGACATCGCGGCCAACATCTCGGACTCCACAATGCCGGGCAACGCAGTCGGCAGCCCCAGTCGCGCGAGCAACTTCTGCTGGCGGCTAGAAAAATCGCTGTCGACGCGCCCCAATCGCTGCGCGAGTTGCGCGGCGCAAATCATGCCGATCGACACCGCCTCGCCGTGCAAAAATTCGCCGTAACCCATAGTCGCTTCGATGGCGTGCGCGAACGTGTGGCCGTAGTTGAGTACGGCTCTTAGCCCGGTCTCTTCGCGTTCATCGCGTTCGACAACGTCTCCTTTGAGACGGCAACTATGGCTGATAGCGTAGCGCAGCGCGGCGGGATCGCGATTGAGCAACAGCTCCGCGTTGCGCTCGAGCCACTCGAAAAAGACGTTGTCGAGGATCACTCCGTACTTCACCACCTCGGCCAGACCGGCGCGAAGCTCGCGATCGGGCAGCGTGGCGAGCGTATCGGTGTCGATCAGCACGCCGATCGGCTGCCAAAACGCCCCGACCATGTTCTTGGCCGAAGGGAGGTTCACCCCCACCTTGCCGCCAACGGCGCTATCGACCATCGCCAACAACGTGGTAGGCACTTGCACAAATGCCAGCCCGCGAGCAAAGGTCGCCGCGACAAAGCCCGCCAAATCGCCGGTCACCCCGCCCCCAACAGCCACCACCACCGACTTGCGATCGGCGCCAAGCTCCAGCATTTTTTGCCACAGGTGATTGGCGACGGGCACACTTTTCGATTCCTCGCCCGGCTCAATCACCAAGAGATCAACGGTTAGCCCGGCGCTGATGAGCCCGGCGGCGACGCGCTCGGCATGCGGACTGTGGACATGCTCGTCGGTGATAATGACGGCATGCGAGGCCTTGCGGCGGGCTGCCACGAAGTCGCCCGCTCGCGACAACGAGCCGGAGCCGATCTCGATGTCGTAGCTCGCGCGACCGAGGGCAACGCGGACCAGTGTGGGGGGCTCGTTCACGGCCGTGGTTCCTGCCGTAGGGGGCAACAGCTCAGCCGGCAATGGCCTAGCTGAATCGGGCAATATCTTCGGCGGTGACGTGGATGCGGCGACAGAAACCGCTGTGCAGTCGCACATATTCCAGGTTGCTGGCCTGTGCTGGGTCGGCGTGCAAACGATTGGCGACGCTCGCCTTTTGCGAGGTGTCCCAGCCATCGTATTCAGGTGGCCAGACGGTGTCGGTTTCGAGGACTAGCGCTTCGCGATAGGGATCGTGCTGGTCGGACATCGGCGATTTCTGCGGTAGCTCGGGGGCATCACGGTTGAGGAATGGCCCTCAAGTATACTGGCCGCAAAAACCTGTGCGAAGTGCCTCCGCGACCAAGTCGGTCTGGCTCATATTTCTCATATTTCAAAGTGGTATTCCGGCGACAGGTCTTCCATATGCTCGGCCCGCATCCGCAGATTGGGCTTTTCCAGCAGCACCGTGGTATGCGGGGCCACGCTGCGGGTGAGCCAGACGTTGGAGCCAATGATGGAGTCGTGCCCAATTACCGTGCCGCCTCCCAAGATTGTGGCGTTGGCGTAGATCACCACATTGTCCTCGATGGTGGGATGCCGCTTCTGGCCGCGCACCAAGTTGCCGTCGCCGTCGGTGGGAAAGCTGAGCGCCCCCAGGGTCACGCCTTGGTAGATCTTCACGCGCTCGCCGATTTCGCAAGTCTGGCCGATGACCACACCGGTGCCGTGATCGATGAAGAAATGATCGCCAATGTGCGCGCCCGGATGGATGTCGATACCGGTCTTGTTGTGCGCCCATTCGGTCATCATGCGTGGAATCAGCGGCACTTGTAGCTGGTACAAGGCATGCGCCAGGCGATAAACCGTGATCGCCTCCAGACCGGGGTAGCAAAAGATGATCTCATCGACATTGCGCACGGCGGGATCGCCGTCGAACGCCGCCTGCACGTCGTGGGCGAGCACACGGCGAATTTCTGGAAGTTGATCCAGAAACAAGAGCGCCTTCTCCTGTCCCAATGCCTCGTAATCGGCATCGTCATCGCACTCATATCGATTGCGGGTCACGCGGGCGTCGTGCCGCAGCGCGCGACCAATTTGATTCGTCAACTTGTCGTGCAGGCCGTCAATCAGGTCGCCGACGTGATAGGTCACATTGCCGAAGTGCAGGTTTTCGCGCCGCCGGTAACCCGGATACATCACCTCCTTGAGGTCCTCGATGATGCCAACCACCACTTGATAATTGGGCAACGGGCACTGGCCCAAATGGTTGATCGAGCCCACCTCGCGATAGGTGTTCACCAGCCGGGCAGTCAGTTCGGGCAACAACTCTTTCAGGCGAAAATCGGAAGCCATGGCAGCGCTCTGGATTGAGGAAGGCCCTGCGACGGTCGAAAGGAGGGCCAGAAATGCGGGGAGCGTCGATCGAGCAGAAGGCGGGGCGCGGGCTAAAGGAGATGCCTCTCCTTAGCCCCAAAGACAAGCGCACCGACAGACGACGGCCAAACGAGATTGGCGAGACCAACAGTGGGATCGATAGACCGCGGCGAGGGGTCGCATGATCGATACAGCCTTGGGATGCAAGCAGTTGCGCGCCGGTTCATCGTAGGCGGCACAATCCGCAGAATCAAGAATGCTGGCTCTGTCTTCGGCCTTGGCAAAAGCCCGAGTTAAGGCCTTTCTGAACCGGCCGGCCCGGCCAATCGCGCCAATCGGCAAACTCTGAGCTAGCGGAATCCAATGGCGACGTTTGCATCGACTTTTCCGGGTTGGTCGGCATGCGATCTAGCCCGATTTTTTGCGATTTGAGGTGCTTGACGACCCGATAGCAGGTCCTTAGCTTAGTATGTTCGATTCAAATACTGCAATCGCCTTCTATCGCGGTTGCTTATTGCCCGGTGAGCCATGCATATCAAGTCTCTCAAGGTGTTTTGCGACGTCGTGCGCCGGCGCAGCTTTTCGCGCGCCGCGGCCGAAAACGGCCTGTCGCAATCGGGCGCCAGCCAGTTGGTGCAGCAGCTTGAGGAACGCCTAGCAGTCAAATTGATTGACCGGTCGAAACGCCCCTTCGTACTTACCCCCGAGGGGGAGGTGTTCTACGACGGTTGCCGCAACCTAGTGGAGCGCTACGACGCACTAGAGGACCGCGTGCGCACGCTGCACGAGGAGGTGGTGGGACGCGTGCGCGTGGCTTCGATCTACTCGGTCGGCTTGCATCATATGAGCCGCTACATCCAAGACTTTTTGAGCCAGCATCCCAAGGCCAATGTGCGGCTCGAATACCTGCATCCGCATCGGGTGTACGAAGCGATTGAGGCCGACAAAGCCGACCTAGGGCTGGTGAGCTACCCTAAGTCGTCGCGAGCAATTAGGGCGATTCATTGGCGCGTGGAACCGATGCTCTTGGTGTGCGCGCCCAAACATGCGCTCGCCGGCCGCCGGCGCGTGGCCTGGCGCGAACTTCATGGCCAGAGTTTTGTCGGTTTCGACAGCGAATTGACGATTCGGCGAGAGATCGATTCGGTGCTGGGGGCGCACGGTGTTGAGACCCAGGTGGCGATGGAGTTCGACAATATCGAAACGATCAAGCGGGCGATCGAAATCGACGCCGGCGTGAGCCTGCTGCCCGCCCCCACCGTCGCGCGCGAAATCGATTCGGGGACGCTGGTCGCCGTGCCGCTGGAAGACAACGAGTTGGTGCGCCCCTTGGGCATCATCTATCGGCGCGGCAAGCAACTGAACAGTACGACGCGGCGCTTCATCGAACTGTTGCAGAGTGAATCAAAGTCGCTGGAGACTCCGCTGGAACCTATGCTCGCCGACGCCGCGAATGCGCCGGAGGTCTCCTCTGCGGCGAATCAGCGAGCGGTGACCGCGCTGGCGGAACAGCGAGCGGCAGACCGATTGGGGGTTGGCGGTCGCGGAGAGACGCCCCCCGGCGAGGCCCACAGCCGAGAACATTGGCTGGTGGCCGGGTCGCCCAACACCTAGCCGCCGGGCCGGCATCGCTTGGAACAGCGATTAGCGGCCGGCGTGCCGACACGCGAAAACATTTGTAGGAAGTGAGTGAATTGATGCACGAATCACGACACCATATTCGTCAGGCCGGCTTGCCACCCAAGCAGGGACTTTACGACCCGGCGCTGGAGCACGACGCTTGCGGGGTCGGCTTCGTGGTCGACATGCACGGCCGGAAGAATCATCAGATCGTGCGCTCCGCGCTCGAAATCCTGGTGAACCTCACCCACCGCGGGGCCTGCGGCTGCGATCCCAACACGGGCGACGGGGCGGGCATCCTCACGCAGATGCCGCACGAGTTTTTCGCCCGTGTGGCCCGCGAACTGCATATCGAACTTCCTGGACCCGGCGATTACACCGTGGGCGCGGTTTTCCTGCCGCGCGACGAAGCCGAACGCCGTTATTGCGAAGAGCGGCTAGCCGCGATCATCGGCGAAGAAGGGCAACGACTGCTGGGTTGGCGCGACGTGCCGGTCGATCAAGCGTCGCTGGGCTGGTTGGCTCGCGAAGTCGAGCCGGTCATTCGCCAGATCGTGATTGCCCGCGGCGATCGCACGCCAGCCGAATACTTCGACTGGAAGCTGTACGTCATTCGCAAGCGCATTGAGCACGTGATTCGCGACAGCGAATTGACGCAGAAGCAATACTTTTACATTCCCAGCCTGTCGTCCAAGGTCATCATCTACAAGGGGCTGCTGCTGGCGGAGCAGGTGGACGGCTTTTATCGCGACCTGGCCGCCGACGACTTCAAGTCGGCGCTGGCGCTGGTGCATCAGCGCTACAGCACCAACACGTTTCCCACCTGGGACTTGGCGCAACCATTCCGCTTCATGTGCCACAACGGCGAGATCAACACCCTGCGCGGCAACGTCAACTGGATGCACGCGCGAGAGAGCATGCTTGCCCACGAGCAATACGGGCCCGACCTGCACAAGGTGCTGCCGATCTGCACACCAGGGGCGAGCGACTCGGCGATTTTCGACAACGTGCTGGAGCTGTTGGTTATCACCGGCCGGCCGCTGCCGCAAGCGATGTCGATGCTGATTCCCGAGCCCTGGGCGGGGCACGAGAGCATGTCGGACGAAAAGAAGGCGTACTACGAGTATCAAGCGTGCCTGATGGAGCCGTGGGACGGCCCCGCCTCGATGGCCTTCACCGACGGCGTGTGCGTGGGCGCGTTGCTCGATCGCAACGGCCTGCGCCCCAGCCGCTACTGGGTCACCAAGGCGGGCGTGGTGATCTTGGGTTCCGAGGCTGGCGTGCTCGACATTCCTCCCGCCGAAGTGGAGTACAAAGGGCGGTTGCAGCCGGGGCGCATGCTCCTGGTCGACATGTCGCAGGGGCGGATCGTGGCGGACGAGGAGATCAAGAACGAGCTTGTAGCGCGACATCCGTATCGTGATTGGATCTGCGGCAACCAAAAAACATTGGCCCAGTTGCCCGAGCCGAGCGAGGTGTCGGGCGATGAATCGCGAGCGTTCTCGGGCAATGGACACGCTGAAAACAGCGCGGCGCAGGGGCGCAACGAGCGACTGGTGAAATTGCAGCGGGCCTTTGGCTATACGCTGGAAGACCTGCGCATTGTGCTGGCGCCGATGGCCATCAATGGCGAGGAACCCATTGGCTCGATGGGCAACGATACGCCGCTGGCGGTGCTCTCGGACCGGCCGCAGTTGCTCTACAGCTACTTCAAGCAACTTTTCGCGCAGGTGACCAATCCGCCGCTCGACGCGATTCGCGAGGAGATCGTCACCTCGCTGATCACGACCATCGGGTCAGAGGGAAACCTGCTGGACGAAACTCCCGATCAATGCGGCCTGTTGCGCTTGGATCAACCGATTTTGACCAATCGCGACCTGGCCAAGGTCAAGGCGCTCGACTCCGGACGGCTCAAGAGTCGCGTGCTGTCAACGCTGTTTCCGGTCGCGGCCGGGGCCACCGGTTTGGAACAGCGGATGCAAGAACTGCGGCAGGAAGCGTCGCAGGCGATTGCCGACGGCGTGACGATCTTGATCCTGTCGGATCGCGGCGTCTCGGCCGATATGGCGCCGATACCGGCGCTGATGGCCACCAGTGGCGTGCATCACCATTTGATTCGCGAGATGGCCCGCACGCGCTGCGGCATCGTGGTCGAGACGGGAGAAGCGCGCGAGGTGCATCATTTTGCGCTGTTAACCGGCTATGGCGCCGGCGCCGTCAATCCGTACCTGGCGTTCGAGACGCTCTATCACATGCAGCGCGAGAAGTACGTTCCCGACGATTTGCCGCGCGAAAAGCTCGAAAAGAACTTTATCAAGGCGGTCGGCAAGGGTCTGCTCAAGGTTATGTCGAAGATGGGCATCTCGACGCAGCAGAGCTATCGCGGCGCGCAGATCTTCGAAGCGGTGGGGCTCAACAGCCGCTTTGTCGACGAGTATTTCACCTGGACTCCCAGCCGCATCCAAGGCATTGGCGTGGAGGAAGTGGCCGCCGAGGCGCTGCGCCGACATGAATACGCCTGGCCGCGCGTCGCGGTGCCGCAAACGCTCGATCTGGATGTGGGCGGCCAATATCAGTGGCGCCGCAAGGGCGAGTCGCACCTGATGAACCCCGACGTGGTCTCCAAGCTGCAAAACTCCACGCGGATCAACAGCCGCGAGCAGTTTCGAGATTTTTGCAAAACAGTCGACGAGCAACAGCGCAAGTTGCTCACCCTGCGGGGCCTGCTCGAATTCAAGCCGACAGATCAATCGGTCCCTGTCGAAGAGGTCGAACCCGCCCAGGAGATCGTCAAGCGGTTTGCCACGGGGGCCATGTCTTACGGGTCGATCTCCAAGGAAGCCCACGAAGCGCTGGCGATCGCCATGAACCGGATTGGCGGCAAGAGCAACACGGGCGAGGGGGGCGAAGATCCCAAGCGCTACGACGCGATGGCCAGCGGCGACTCGATGAACAGCGCCATCAAGCAGGTCGCCAGCGGACGATTTGGCGTCACGAGCTTGTATCTGGTCAACGCTCGGGAACTACAGATCAAAATGGCGCAAGGCGCCAAGCCGGGCGAAGGAGGGCAATTGCCCGGGCACAAGGTCGATAAAGAGATCGCCCGCATTCGCCATAGCACGCCCGGCGTAGGATTGATTTCGCCCCCGCCGCATCACGACATCTACTCCATCGAAGACCTGGCGCAGTTGATTCACGACCTGAAAAACGCGAATCGCGACGCGCGGGTGAGCGTCAAACTGGTGTCCGAGGTCGGTGTGGGCACAGTGGCGGCGGGGGTCTCCAAAGGCAAAGCCGACGTGGTGCTGATCAGCGGCTACGACGGTGGCACCGGCGCCAGCCCGCAAACGTCGATCAAGCACGCCGGCATCCCTTGGGAACTCGGCTTGGCGGAGACGCAGCAGGTGCTGGTGATGAACGATCTGCGCAGCCGGATCGTCGTGCAAACCGATGGACAACTTCGCACGCCGAAAGATATTGCCGTCGCCGCGCTGTTGGGCGCCGAAGAATGGGGCATCGCCACCGGATCGCTGGTGGTGCTCGGCTGCATCATGATGCGCAAGTGCCACCTCAACACCTGTCCGGTGGGCATCGCCACGCAAGATCCCGAGTTGCGAGCGAAGTTCGAGGGCAAGCCAGAGTGGGTGGTCAACTACTTCTTCCTGCTGGCCGAAGAGTTGCGAGAACTGATGGCTAAGCTCGGTTTCCGCACAATCAACGAGATGGTGGGGCGCGTCGATCGGCTCGACACCAAGGCGGCCATCGACCATTGGAAGGCGCGCGGACTCGACTTCACCGCGATTTTGCACAAGCCTGACGTTCCGGCGCACGTCAAAACGTATTGCTGCGAACCGCAAGATCATGGCATCGACAAATCGCTGGATGTGACGGTGCTGCTGGATCGCTGCCGGCCGGCGATCGATCAGAGGCAACCCGTGACGGTCGATCTGCCGATTCGCAATGTGAACCGCACGGTCGGCGCCGTGCTTTCGGGCGAGGTAACCAAACGTCATGGCGCGAAGGGACTGCCAGAAGACACCATTCAGCTCAACCTGCGCGGCAGCGCGGGGCAGAGCCTGGCGGCGTTCGCGGTTCCGGGCGTCACCGTCCGCGTCGAAGGGGATGTCAACGATTACTGCGGCAAGGGACTCTCAGGCGGCAAGATCATTGTGTATCCCCCGCGAGAAAGCACCTTTGCGGCCGAAGACAACATCATCGCGGGCAACGTGGTGCTTTATGGCGCCACGGCCGGCGAGATGTATCTGCGGGGGCAGGCGGGCGAACGATTCTGCGTTCGTAACAGCGGCGCCACCGCCGTCGTGGAGGGGGTGGGAGACCACGGTTGCGAGTACATGACCGGCGGCCGGGCGATCATTCTAGGTCACACGGGGCGCAACTTCGCGGCGGGCATGAGCGGCGGCATCGCCTACGTGCTGGACGAGAGCGGCGACTTCGCCAACCGGGTGAATACCGAAATGGTCGAACTGGAGTCGTTTGTCGACCCTGCGGAGCAAATCGCCGTCCGGGCCTTGATTCGCAAACATGTGGACTACACCGGCAGCGCCCGCGGGCAAAACGTGCTTGACAACTGGGACGAATTGCTCGGCAAGTTCGTCAAGGTCATGCCAATCGATTACAAACGCGCCTTGAATGAGATGAAGAAAGAGAACTCGATGCAGCAGCATGCAACCATGCCGGCCGCCGAATTGCAGGAGGTGAGCCGTGGGTGAAGTTCGCGGATTCATGAAGTACCAGCGCGACCATCACCATAAGGCCCCAGTGGCCGAGCGGCTGAAGCACTTCAACGAATTTCTGGTGGTGCTGGGCGAAGAGGAAATGCGCGCGCAAGGCGCTCGCTGCATGGATTGCGGCGTGCCGTTTTGCCATACCGGCTGCCCGCTGGGCAACATCATTCCTGATTGGAACGACCTGGTATATCGCGGTCACTGGCAAGACGCTTCGGCGCGGCTGCACGCCACGAACAATTTTCCAGAATTCACCGGCCGCGTCTGCCCCGCGCCGTGCGAATCGGCCTGCGTGCTAGGGATCAACGAAGATCCGGTGGCCATCAAGAGCATCGAGATGGCGATCTCGGATCGCGGCTTCGACGAAGGCTGGATCGTGCCCGAGCCGCCCGCGACTCGCACCGGCAAGCGCGTGGCGGTGATTGGCAGCGGTCCGGCGGGCTTGGCCGCGGCCCAGCAACTCAACCGAGCCGGGCACCTGGTCACCGTGTTCGAGCGGGCTGACCGGCCGGGGGGGCTGTTGATGTACGGCATCCCCGATTTCAAGCTGGAGAAGTGGCGCGTATGGCGGCGGGTGGAACAGATGAAGGCCGAAGGGGTGCGGTTTGAGTGCAACGCCCATGTCGGCCGCAATGTGCCGGTCGAGGATCTGCGCCGCGACTACGACGCGATTTTGTTTTGCGTGGGCTCGACCAAGCCACGCGACCTGCCAATTCCGGGCCGCGCGTCGAAGGGGGTTTACTACGCCATGGAGTTTCTGCCGCAGCAGAATCGACGTAACCAAGGAGACACGATCGCGGCGGAAGCTTCGCTCATGGCGACCGGCAAGGACGTCGTCATCATCGGCGGCGGCGACACCGGCAGCGACTGCACCGGCACTTCCAATCGGCACGGCGCGGCGAGCGTGACTCAGTTTGAACTGCTGCCGCGGCCCGATGATCTTGGCGACTTTCCGCGCCGCGAAGAGCGCCCACAAGCGACGCCGTGGCCACAGTGGACCATGATGCTGCGCACCAGCACCTCGCACGAGGAAGGTTGCGACCGCCACTGGAGCATCTTGACCGAGGAGTTCCTGGCCGACGAGCAAGGCAACGTCAAAAGCTTGCGGACTGTCGAAGTCGAGTGGAAGCCCGACGCGCAAGGTCGCCAGCAGATGCACAAGATTGCCGGCAGCGAGAAAGTATGGCCGTGCCAATTGGTGCTGCTGGCGATGGGCTTTTTGGGCCCTGAGCCAGACGGCGCCGTTGCCCAACTGGGGCTGGAACTCGATCAGCGCGGCAACATCCAATGCGATGCCAACTATATGGCGAGCGTGCCCGGCGTCTTTGCCGCCGGCGATGCGCGGCGCGGACAGTCGCTCGTGGTGTGGGCGATTCACGAAGGGCGCGAGGCGGCCCGTGCGGTTGACCACTATCTGATGGGGGTCAGCAACCTTCCCAGCGTGGCGGCGGGGGACTACGCCTACCGCTAGGAATTGTCGATCGGCAGGCGTCGGCCATGTCTTAACTTAACCCTTCTGCCAGTTAAGATTTGCGCCGGGCGCCGAGAACCAGCAGCGGTCCGCTTGCGTACAATACACTCAGCCAGCGCGGGCCATTGAGTTCCCACGCGATCATCGAAGGAAAACGCCATGTTCGTCGGTTACGATCCGCTTTACATGCTGCTAACGGTGCCCGCAGTTCTATTGGCCATGTGGGCGCAAATGCGAGTGAAGAGCGCCTATCATCGGGCATCGCAATTGCCTGCGCCAGTGAGCGGCGCCGTCGCGGCGCGGTACGTGCTCGATTCGGCTGGGCTGCGCGACATCGGCATCGAGCAGGTCCAGGGGTTCATGACCGATCATTACGACCCGAGTCACAAGGTGTTGCGACTGAGCCCCGAGGTGTACCAAGGGCAAACGCTGGCGTCGGTGGGCGTGGCAGCTCATGAGGCGGGCCATGCTTTGCAAGACGCGCACCAGTACGCACCGATGACGATTCGCAACGCGGCCGTGCCGGTGGCGAACCTGGGGAGCAACGCCGCGTTCATCATCTTTTTTGTGGGCTTCATGTTTCATCTGACCACGCTGGTCTATGTCGGAATCGCGCTGTTTTGCGGGGTGGTGTTCTTTCAAGTCGTCAACCTGCCGGTGGAATTCAACGCCAGCACCCGCGCCAAGCAGCAATTGGTGGGGCTGAACATCATCAACCAGCAGCAGTTAGTCGAAGTGAATCGCGTGCTGAACGCCGCCGCGCTGACCTATGTGGCGGGCACGTTGCAAGCGGTGATGACCTTGGTCTACTTCCTCCTCCGCGCCAGCGGTGGCAGCCGCGACTAAGCGTCGCGAAACTGGTGAGGATCAATTGCCCACACGTCGCAACTGTCCTATGGCCCAAGTCACCTGACACCACGCGCAGAGGGCGAATACCGCCACGCCGGCGGGGACTTCGATCGCCAGGATCGCGGCTGGCGGCAACGCCATGATGTGGAGCAGCGCCGTTCGCAGCGCCATCACCACCGCGCCCATCGCCGCCGCCGCCAATAGAATTGGCCACAGCGATTGGAACCAATCTCGCACGTCGACGCCGGCGCTATGCAGGCAAGCCGCCATGTAGGGGCCAAACAAGATCCACATGGCGGCCGCATAACTGGCGGCCAACCCAGTTAGAGGCTGGTGGAAATAGTTGCCGACGAACAAGCCCAAACCATACGCCATGGTCAGCGCCACGGTCATCACCAGCGACGCGATCAGCAGCCGATCCGACTTGCCGACCGAAGACCAAATGCTGCCGGCTGAGTTGATGAAGCCTTGCACCACAATCGCCAGCGCCAGCCACCGCAACAGATCGCCTGCTGGCGCCCATTGCGGGCCGCCGAGCACCAACATGACCTCAGGCGCCGTGATTGCCAGGCCAATGCCGGCGGGAATCAGGATCATGCCCACCAAACGCGTGAAGGCGATCAGCACTTCGCTATAAAGGGCACGATCATGGGCGGCGCGGGCGAGCGCCGGCAACAGCGCGCTGGCCAACGGTGTGGTGACAAGGTACACCGGTTTCATCATCCAGTTGAACGCCTGACTGTAATAACCGGCGGCGACTGGTCCGAGCCACCAGCCCACCAGAATCTTGTCGAGATTCTGCGCCAGCACGAAAAACAAACTTGCCGCGGTGTAGTAGCCGCCAAATCGCAATAAGCCTCGCGCGGCCGAAAGGCTGACCCGCGAGGTTGGTCGCCATGCAGCGAGCCACCAGCAGAGCGCGGTCAATAGCGCCGCCTCGAAATACCAGCCTAAGACCAGCGACCACACCCCCTTGCCGTTCAGTGCCGCCAAGATCGCCGCGGCTCCGCCGACGAGCTGCGCGGCGATTCGCACGCCGGCGAGCGACGCCAAACGCAGCTCTCGCTCCAACAGCGCCTGATGCTGCGCGCCCAGCGCGACCACCAGGGCATGTAGCGACATGACCAGCGTCACCGAAAATACGACTTGCGATTGATAAAACCAAGCCAAGGCGGGCGCCAAGGCGGCAGTGACCAGTGAAACGGCCAGTCCTGCGGCGGCGGTACACCAAAAGAGTGTGGAAAGCTGCTCGCCATCCAACTGCTGTTGTTGCACCGCGCCAATGTTCAGCCCCAGCGTGCTGAAGTTGCGCAGCAACAGCAGGAAAGGGACCACCATCCAAAACAGGCCAAAATCGGCGGGGGTCAGCAACCGATAGAGGAGCCAAAGAATGCCGACCTGGACCAATTGCCCCAGCAGTTGCGCCGCGGCGGTGACGCCGGCGCCAAAGCGCACTCGCCGCTTGAGTTCGCTGCTGGTCGCTATCGTTGGTGGTTGCTCGCTCACACGCGGTCCGCTGCGAGGGAATTAACGAGCCGAACTTTCCGGCGATGCGGGCGGCGGGCCGGCCTGGGGGCTACAAGTCTGGGGAAGAAATCGGCGGCGGCGTTTTTACCCTCTCGCCGCGAGCGCGGCTACGCTGCCGCAATTCTAGCAGCCCGGCGAATACTTCCCCGGGGTTGCTAATCGTCGAATCCCTGACCCAGTTGATCCAGGGTGTCGATCACCCGACTGGGGGCAAAAAGCTGACCTGCGTCCCCTGAGAGCACGCTCTGGCCGTGGGAGGGGGCCAGGAACTCTTTCAATTCGATGACGGCCGGCGCGGTCAACAAAATCAAGGCCGCCGGCGCGAAGCAGAACATCAGCGGCAACACCAGTTTGACCGGAGTCTTGTTGGCCTGCTGCATGGCCGCTTGCTTGCGGGCGGTGCGCAGGTGGTCGGCCTGGCTTAACAACGACGGCGCCAGCTTGGCGCCCAATCGATCGCCCCGCGTAAGCAGGCTGGCGAACTGGCGTATCTCCGGCAGTTGCACACGGGCGGTCAGTTCGGCGAGCGCCAGTTCCAGCGTACTCATTTCCGACTGGCGCTTGAGAATCGTCAACTCCGTGGCAAGATCAGGGTAGCTCGAAAGTTGCCGCGTCACGTAGTCGACGCTGTTGCCAAGCGACAGGCCGCTGCCGACGCACATGCTGAGCATGTCGATCGTGTCGGGCAGGCCGCGGCGGATGGCCTTCATGCGGCGCCGGCGACGGAAGAAGACATACAACCTCGGCAGCATGCCAAGCACCGCCGCCGACAAGCCACCAGCGCACACTGTGATGAATGTGTAGCGACTATCTAGCAACACGCAGAACACGCCAGCGACCAAGAGCGGAGCGGCGAGCAGGATGAACCGCAACGCGTAGAACGTGGTTGCCGCGTTCGGGCTGTAGAAGCCGGCGCCGTGGAGCAGCTTTTGAAACTCGCGGCGCTCCTTGCGACTTTCGGGAAGCTGAGCCGCTAATGCAGGCGCAAGGTCTTGAAAGAGGCTGGAATCGGTCTCATGCAGCGGCTGGCCTGTCGCGGCCGCGAGCCGGCGAGCGCCCCGCTCGCGACGCCGCGCGCTCCACCAGCCAATGAGCCCGACAAGCGCGACTGAGGCAACAAACGCGCCCGTCACAAGGGCCCAACGGCCGAGGTCGGATTGTAGATGCCGCACTTCGATGACCGCCAGCAAGTTCATGGTCGATGATCCTAGAATAATGGCGTCGGATACGAATTCTGGAATGAATGAGTTCTTAGACAACGACTAGTAATCGACTTTGGCGATGCGCCAGACCCAAACAAACCCCACCAGGTCGAGCACAATGGCCACTGCCAACAGCGGCGGCCCCATGGGACTGGCGAGAAAATCGCCGAGGTAGGCGGGCTCCATCCAGGCCAACAAACCCACCGCCGCGAAGGTGCCGACGAACAAGCCGATCGCCGATATCTTGCTGCCAGCGGTCATGGCACGAACGTGGCCGCGAAACTCCTGGCGATCGCGGGTCGCGGCGGCCAGCCGCTCGACCAACAGCGCCAGATTGCCGCCCGTTTGACGATGCACCAGGATGGTGATCGCCAAAATCTTGAACTCCGCCAGCGGCAGTCGGCAGACCATACGTTCGAGCACCGCCACCGGCGACTGACCGAGCCGCAGTTGCGACGCGCTATCAGCGAACTCTTGAGACAATGGAGCCGGGGCGTCACGGGCCACCAGCTCCATGGCTTGCTCAAAACTGCGGCCGCTACGCACGCCATCGGCCAAAATCTCCATGGCTTCCGGCAACTGCTGCGCAATCAGCTTGCGGCGACGCCAACGCTTGATCGCCAAGTAGGCGAGCGGCGTCAAAGTTCCTAACAATAGACCGGCCGCCGCGAGCGGGATGTTTTCCAACAGCAACAATGGCGCTGCGAGGCCAACCACGCCAGTCCCCGCCACGATTGCTAGCGCTGTGGCGGCATTGGTCGCCACGCCCGACTGTTCAACCAGCTCGGCAAAGAGCCGATTGATGCCGGTCTGAGGAACGGGTAACTCCAGGCCTTTGGCGAGATCCCAGCCCGAGAGGCGATCGAGACCGATTCGGCGATCGACACCGACAGCGGCGGCCGCCCGAATGTCTCGGATGGAGAGGGCGACGGCGAGCGCGGCGGTGGTCGCAGCGGCGAAACCTAGAAACGTCAAAATGGCGATCGACATGGTTTTGCTCTGTTGTTAATCGCGAACATTCAATTGGCGCTGGATGAATAGGTCGTGCGGCAGTTCATGGCCCTGCTCGACCAATCGCGGCAAGCAGCGGGGCACATTGCCGGTGGCATGAAAGTGACCGCTGGCGGCGCCGGCTTCGTCGACACCGGTTTGCCGAAACGCGAACAGATCGCGAAGTTGGTACTCGCCGTCGTGCAGTCCGTTGATCTCGGAGACGCGCGTGACCCGGCGAACGCCACCCTTGAGGCGCGCCAGATGAACGACCAGCGTGATCGCGGAAGCGACGTAGCGGCGGACCACCATCACCGGTAGTTCGAAGCCGGCCATGCTGACCATCAGCTCCAAGCGCGAGAGAGCGTCGTGAGTGTCGTTGGCGTGGATCGTGGTGAGCGATCCTTCGTGACCGGTGTTCATCGCTTGCAACATGTCGAGCGCTTCGCCGCCACGGACTTCGCCGATCACAATGCGATCGGGCCGCATACGTAGGGCGTTGCGCACCATGTCGCGGGGAGTGATCTCGCCCGCCCCTTCGGCGTTGGCGGGTCGGGTTTCGAGCCGCACGACGTGTTTACGCTGCAATTGCAATTCGGCGGCGTCTTCGATGGTCACCAGTCGCTCGCCATGCGGAATGAAGCGCGACAGGTTGTTGAGCAGCGTGGTTTTGCCGGCGCCGGTTCCACCGCTGATCAAGATGTTCACGCGGGCGGCTACCGCCGACTGCAAGAAGGCAACGATCTCTGGCGCCAACGAACCCGCGGCCAACAGGTCGTCGAGTTCCAGTGGACGGCGGCCAAAGCGGCGAATCGAGAGGGTGGGACCGTTCAGCGCCAGCGGAGGAATTACCGCGTTGACGCGAGAACCATCCGGCAGACGCGCGTCGACCATGGGCGATAATTCGTCGATGCGCCGGCCCATGCGGGCGGCGATGCGCTGAATAATCGACAGCAGGTGCTGATCGTCGGCGAATACCGTGCCCGTCTCTTCGAGCCGGCCATGGCGTTCGATGTACACCTCATGCGGGCCGTTGACCAGAATATCGGACACGCTCGAATCATGAAGAAACGGCTCGAGCGGGCCGAGGCCAAACGATTCGGCCAAGAGCTCGTCGACCAGGCGCTCTTGATCGATGCGCGACAAGAGTTCTGGCCGAGAGGCGAGCAGGCGCTCGGCCAGGACGCGCACATGCTCCTTGAGCTGCGCGCTGGTGAGGGCGCCAATGCGCGACAGGTCGAGGGCGTCGATCAGTTCGCGGTGGATGCGCGTCTTGAGCCGCTGAAACTCGGTTTCAAAGGGGTCGACGCAGTCCGCCGCCCGCGAGTCGGGTTGCGACCACAGGTTGAGGGACAGGTCCAAGTCGCTCGAATACATCGTAAAACTCCGCTGAGTGCTAATAGGCAAGTGGTCTTGATGCGGCTATGCCCACAACCTGCTAGTTCAATTGGACGTTGCGAGCCAAGGTGGCGAAGCTGCGATTGATTCGCGACAGCGACGACGATTCGGCCAGAGGCACGCCTTGATTGATGGCGTGATTGACCGAACTGGTGTCTTCGGGAATCGAGTGCATGACCGATAGTCCCAAGGTCTCTTCGACTTTGACCAGCGAGAGTTGCCCTCGTTGACCGCTGCGAGCCAGAACCAGGCGAAACTTGTCGCGCGAGACGCCGCTACGCAGCGCCACCTCCAGCGACCAACGGGCGCGGCGCACGCCAGGCACATCGGGGCGGACGATGAATGTGACGAGGTTGGCCAGTCGCATCGCCTCTAGCTGGGTGGCGTCGAGTTGATGATTGAGATCGAGCACGGTGGTCGAGTACATGCGCCGCAGCAAGGTCAAGAGTTGCCGCACCAGTTCGGGACGCAGCGGCGAATTCGACAGGGCGCCATCCACTGGGAAAGCGTCGCCCGCCAACACATGCAGGCCGGCGCCATGCAAGGTCATCGAGGCGGCGAGCATCTGCCGGTCCAGACGCGGCAATTGGTTGCACACACTGGACAGCGAGAACCGCGGTTCGATATCCAACAACAGCGATAAGTCGCCAGGGCCTGCCTTAAACTCGGCCAAGGCCACCTGCTGCTTGGATTGTCGAGCCATGTCGGCGGCGACATTGATGGCGGCCGTGGTGGCGCCGACGCCGCCGGTGGCGGAGTAAATCGCTATCACACGACCACGTTCGTCGGGAACGTGGCCGTCGCTTTCCAGCTTGGCCACGGCGGCCCGGAACTCGTCTTGAAAGTGGTTCAGGTCCAAATACATGGCGGCGCCGGCGGCCATCGTCGCGCGAATGGGCTCGGCGTCGAGCACGGCGCCGGTCACCAGGATCGGCGCCTTGGCGACGCTACGCGCCGCCTGAATGGCTTCGACCACTTCGCTCAAGGCGCCTTCGCAGACGACCAACACCAGCTCGGCAGCGGCTTCGGCAAGTCGGTTGGGCAGGTGGTGGAAATCGACCGCGTCGAGCGAATCGCAGATCAATCCTTCGCTCAGCACGGCGCGGCGCAACTCGTGGCTGCGCCCGCGGTTTTGGTCGGCGACAACGATTCGCATCTCAGGCACCTCTTTTCGCGTGGATTTCGGGAATGATGGTTTGGGTTGGAACGTGGCTCAACTCGTCAGCGCGAGTTTGTGCAGATACAGATTCTGCTCGGGACGGAGCGGACTTTGGGGCGAGGTCGTATGAACGGTGGGATGTATCAGATAGGCTGGCTCGATGCGGAGCGTCAATTGGCGCCCTTCCACCTTGGCCTCAAGCACGCGGGCGGCCACAAAGCCGATGATTCGCGCCTCGTGCGATTTTTCGTCGAGTTCGCTATAGATCGGAAACGCGCGGATGTTGCGTTGGCTGCGCGCGACCTGGTTGAAGCGGCCGGCCAGTTCCGCGGCGGTGGCCGCGGTCGCCTTTTCGGTCGCGAGCAAATTCAGGGGGGCGGTGGGGGTGGCGGGACCAAGGATTTGAGTTCGCGGCAGTAGTTCGCTGGGCACGACGCCATGAGACACTTGTTTGATGGCGGCGGCCAAGTTGAGTTGTGAGCCCGTGGCGACGATCGCGCTGTTGGAGGGGAGGGGAGACGACTGCTGCGCCGCCAGACGGACCACTAGCTCTTTGACGCTGTTGGAATCTGAGTCCTGGCTGCGATCGTGCTTCCAGGCACGGCTCGAAATCGCCAGCGGCGCCACCGGCGCGCTGAGCCGGTGAGTCGGTCGAAAGCCAACCACATGATTGTCGAGCGTGGCCAGCGAATTGCTGCCAACCGTGGTTGCGTGCGGACGCATGAATCCAGCCAGCAGATGCAGGACCGGGTTATCTCCTGACCGCGAACGTTGAGCCTCAACGCGAACCGTGTTAAAGGCATGGGTGGCGCCAGTGGCGGGCCGCAATCCAAATCGCGGCCGAGGGGCCTTGGGATCGGGCACACGGCCGGCGGTCAACTTCACATCGCTGGCGTGCAGTTCCAACGCGGCGCCACCGGCACTGTTGGCGCGGTGGCGATAGTGTTGGGCCAGACGCCGAGCCGCGACAACATCGTCCGCCGGTCGCGATTGGGGTTCGCCTTGAGCGTCGCGCAGCAGATCCTCGTCCAACAGCGCCGGAGCGGCGGCCAACGCGATCAAGTCGGTTCGCTTTTGCATATTCTGTTGCATAAGCACCAGATAGGCCCAATTGATCGACCAGGCGGCCAAGGCGATGCCGATGACGATCACCGCCAGCAGCACGAGGGTGACGGCGCCGCGGCGGTCGTAGGCCTGGCGATGGCTTCTCGTGTTGTGTCGTTGATTCTTCATGGCGCGAAAACTGGCAAGTGTGATAGGCGAAGTGTCGTTCGACTAGAAACCGCTCGAAAAGATCCCTTCGGCCGCGACCGGCGTCGACGCGTTGCTTTCCGTTGCGGTGCGATTAGCCGATTGCTCGGCGGCGGCCGTCGCCTCGCGCGATTCGTTGATCTGATCGTTGGTGAACGTGAGTTCTTGCATCGAGTCGCCGCGCCACACCTGCGCCTTCTTCTGCACCACGGGGGGCAGGCCCAGGATGCTGGCGGGGTTCACGCGGTTTTCGCCCGCGTTGTGACTGGCCAGTTGAATGGCTTCGGTGGCGCTACGAAGGGTGACGCTCAACGTGCCGAAGCGCTGGGCCAGAATCAGCTTGTTGGCGTCTTCCGGCGTGGCGGCCACGGTGATCGTGCGCAACGGCTGGTTCAGCCGCTCCTCGGTCGGATAGAGGTCTTGATTGGTGGCCAGCACCTTGATGCCTTTGAGCAAGGTCAAAGTCGACACGCCACCCAATTCGGGATGCTCGCCGCGGACGGTGAGCGATAGATCAATGAGGGAGTCGGGCACCAGTACGCCATCCAAGGCGTCGTTGGAATCGACCGCTACGGTCACCGCGCGGAAGCCCGGCGGAAGCTGTTCGGCCAAGGTCGGCGTCTTGCCGACGTCGTAGAGGTCTTCATCTTTGAGGGGTTCGCCCGCGATCACCGTGTCTTTCACCAGACGATAGAGGGCGACCGAAGCGCTGTGCAGGGCGTCGGCGGGGGCCTCGTTGACAGGCACTTTGATCTCTTCGATGTCCTGTTCGCGGATGCGGCTGTACTTGGGCAGATTCACTCGCGGCACGACGATGGTCGCGGTGCGGGCCGGAGCGGGTTCCAAGAATCGCTTCACGCTGTAGGCCGTGACCAGGCCCAACAGAATCGCGAAAACGCCAAGGCTGACGGTGGCAGGTGTGATGCGTTTCATCGAAGGGTTCCTCAAAGCCAGACGTTGTGTGTGCTTACTCTTTACGGGCGACGTAGGTCGTCGATAGTTTGTGGCCAGACAGTGAAATTCCGATGTACTTGAGCAGGTCGGGCGCGGCGGCCGCGGCATCGACGCTGACCGTGACCGTTACCGGCTTGCCCGGCGCGACAAGCGAGACGAACGGCGGATCGATCTGCACCACGTCGATCCGCGGTCCAAACTTCCAGGGTTGCAGCGAATGGGCCACCGCTTGCTCGACCGTTGCACGGGTGGCGCCCGGCATGGTGGCCTCGCGAGCGCCGACTCCGGCGGCGGCGCTCACCGCCTGGCCAGCGACCAGCAACAGGCTGATCTCCACGATCGCCAGCAGCACGAGCAGCACCACCGGGAGCACCATCACCAACTCGATGGTGAGGGCGCCACGACGGCGAGTTTTGCGGGATGGTTTGGACACGGTGAATCGACTCATGGGTGGAAAATTCGACTAGAGGCCTTGGGTCAAAACCGACCAGGCAAGGATCAGCCAGGCGCCGAGCGCGACCGGCACGGCAAACGGTAGCAGGCGATGTTCGACGCGCCTGGCGGGATAGCTCATGATTGGCTGCGGTGGACCAATGCGGCGCTGCATCTGCAAGACGCCTTTGTCGACAGCGACGTAGATCAACATGCCAATGGCCAATAGCGCGGCCAGCCCGATGCTGACGGCAAACGCCACCAACGTGAGCTTGGGACCGAGCCACGCGCCGAGCGCGGCCAGCAGCTTGACGTCGCCCATGCCGCTGCCCCCCATCAAGGCCGGCGCCAATAGCAGTGCGAAACCGACCAGCAACCCGGCTGCGGCAGTGAACAGGCCAAACCCTTGGGGGTGGAGCGTGTGAAACACGAGGCCCGCAGCCGCCACTGGCACGGTGAGGTAGTTGGGGATACGGCGATAGCGAATGTCGGTAATGGCCGCCGTGGCTGTGAAAGCCGCAACCGCCAGCAGAAACATCCAAGAGATCGTCACGTTGCTTCTCGTTGCGTTACTAGTTGCGTTGACTGGGAGAGAGTCCGGTGGATCTCCGCGGCACGGCGTACCGTGCCGCGGAGGACCGGGGATCGTTCAGGCGACCGCTTACGCCGCGGTCAGGCGAGACTTGCGGGACTAGAGGCCGCCCAGGTTGACCTGTTGGCCCATCCGGGGAACCGGCGGACGGCAGCTTGCGGCGCGGTTGCAGTTGGTGTCGACAAACACCGACTGCGTGGCGCCATCCATCGCGCTGTCGTGGGCGACAGCTTCGACCGGCCAGATGATGAAGTACGACTGGTCGAGCGAGACGATGGCCTCGGCGACATCGCCGAGTTCGCTGATGAGCGCGTCGCGGACAGCGCTCAAGCCGCCGACAATACCGATCACCAGCACGGTGATCAGCAGAATCCATTCGAAGGTGAGCACGCCGTGCTCCTCCTGCCAGACCCTTTGCAGTACTGCTTTCACACGGGACTCCTTGAACTAGAAACGCCCTGGAAACTAAGGTCGCCCGCCTTTCAGGCGACTCCTTCGCGCCGTGACTTTTGGTGTGAGATCAGAGCCAGCGGCGTCGAGTGCCTCTCGAAAAGCACCACGCGTACCAAGCGACAATACAATCGCAATCCGGCGCCGCGCAGGCCGCGATAACATCCGGCAGATTACGCGGTTAGGTCGAAAACACTGACGGCAATCAGGAGCGCCGCACAAAAATCGCGGTGTTGCGAAAATTCGACGCACGCCCTTCGGCGCCCACCGACGACGATGCGAAACGTCAACAACAACCGTACACACTGCGGCTTGGCCTCAGCGCGTTTTCGCCGATCGCGCGCGTCTGATAAACTCGTGCCGGTCGTGCGCCAGCGAGCGCCATCCAGTCCAGTCAGTCAGCTTGAGGCGCCCCCAAGCGGCGCGATTGTCATGCCGCGCGTCATGGTCTTTCCGTTCATGCTCAAGAACCAACCCGGTCCTTATCGCGACATTCTGGAGCGGGCCGGATTCGAGGTGGTCTATCCCCAAGACAACTCCGCCGTACTTGCCAATCCCGAGGCATTAGTGGCCGAGTTGCAAGGCATCGACGCGGCGCTGGCCGGTATGGAGCCATTCAACGCGCGGGTGCTGGCGGGCAGCCAATTGCGTGTGGTTTCGCGGATGGGCGTGGGATACGACGCCGTGGACGTGCCGAGCGCCAGCGAGCTGGGAGTGGCAGTCTGCATCGCCCCTGGCACCAATCAAGACTCGGTGGCCGAGCAGACCATCGCGCTCATGTTTGGCGTGGCGCGGGGCTTTCCCGGCCGAGATCAGGAGGTTCGCAGCGGACAGTGGAAGCGGCAAAGTCTGCCGCGGCTCGCGGGGCGCACCCTGGGGCTCGTGGGGCTGGGTCGAATCGGGCGAGCTGTGGTTCCGCGGGCTGTAGGGCTGGGACTAAAGGTGATTGCGTGCGATCCGTGCGCCGATCCCGAGTTTGTTCGGCAGTCGGGTGTACGACTGGTTTCGTTCGACGAGTTGCTGGCTGAGGCGGACATTGTGAGCCTGCACGCGCCGGCCTGCGCCGAGACGAACGACTTGATTAATCGCGACACACTCGCCCGCATGAAGCGCGGCTCGATCCTCATCAACACGGCGCGCGGCAACCTGGTCGATGAGGACGCGCTGGCCGAGGCAATCGCCAGCGGCCACTTGTTTGGGGCGGGCCTGGACGCGTTCAAGATCGAACCGTTGCCGCTCGATAGCCCACTGTTGAAGGTTGATCGCGTGCTGCTAGCGCCGCACATGGGGGGACTGGATCTGGAGAGCGAAGTCGCCATGAGCAGCCTTGCCGCGCAGTGCATTGTCGATCTGCACGAGGGACGCTGGCCGGAAGGCTGCGTGGTGAACGAGCAGATTCGCAGCGGTTGGCAGTGGCGCTAACCAACGAAAAAGCCTCGGGGGTTCATTCCCGAGGCTTTTTTTCGAATCACAATCTAGCGACTGTTTTCGGCTGACTTAGGCCGAGAAGCTGCTGCCGCAGCCGCAGCTCTTCACGGCATTGGGATTGTCGAAGGTGAAACCGCGTTTTTCCAGTCCGTCGTAGAAATCGACGGTGGTGCCGTCCAGGTAAAGGGCGCTCTTCTTGTCGACCACCACTGTCACTCCATGGTGGGAGTACTTGCTGTCGGCCTTCTCGTCGAAGCTGGTGTCGAAGCCCAGGCTGTAACTAAAACCGCTGCAGCCACCGCCAACCACGCCCACCCGCAACAGGGTGTCGTCGGTCAGCTTCTGGTCTTGAATGATCCGCTTGACTTCCGACGCGGCCTTTTCGGTCAAAGTAAGTGCCATGTTCGCTCGTGCTCCCGGACGGGTTGTGGATGTGCTGTACGGCCGGCCCCCTGGACTGCTCCTAATTATACGATCGGATCAGGAATGGAAAGGGCGTAAATCGAGTTGCCGGACCCGATCTCGCTTGCGAATCTGGCGAACCTAGGGAACACCTGTACGGGTAATCTGGCAACTTTGGAGCGGGGTCGAGGTCAAAGCCCCTTGAGCGCGTCTTCCAGCGGAGCCAGGTACAAGGTGTTGAAGATGCGGAAAATCATCACGATGACCAGCGCCGCCACCAGCAGCCAGACGCCGAATCCAGCGACCCCCGTTAGCGTGGCCAAGGCCCGGCGCGCCTGTTCATCGTACTGGCGCGACAACAGTCCCATTTGCTCGGGCAGCTTCCCGCTGCGCTCGCCTACTTCGACGGCGTCCAAGAATTCCCGTGGAAAGACGCCCGACTGGGTCATGGCCTCGGTGATTTCGCGTCCGCGACCGATTTCTTGCACCATTAGCCCGGCGGCGTCGCGATAGCCGGGGTGCCGCGATGCGTCGAGCGCCAGCGGAATGGCCTTGCGCAGATCGAGCCCGGCATCGAGGGTGAGATACAAACTCCACGACAAGCGCGCCAGCGCCAATGTGGTGAGCGAGCCACCAATGACGGGCAGCTTGAGCGCCAGGCGGGCCAGTGGCCGCGCCCACAATTGGCCGCGCAGAATGGCGCGGATCACCAGGAAGGCGACCAAGGCGATGGCGCCGACGAGGCTGAAATAGATCGCCGCGCCGCGGCCACCCATCAGACCTAGACCGAGCAGGTCGATCGGTTCGGCGCCATTGCGATTGCCGATCATTCCCAGCACCCAAATCAAGAGCCCCACGATGCAAATGGCAAAGGTCAATTGAAAGAGAGGCCAGGAGATCGCGGCGAGGAACGTGCGGCGCAGTTTAACCTGCAGCTCATAGTGCTCGGCCAGGTGCTTGAGCGTTTCTGGCAGTCGCCCGGTCTCTTCCCCAAGCCGCACCATTTGCCGAAAGAGCGTGGGAAAGAAATCGCCCGTCTTGGCTAGCGCGTCGGTCAACGAATGACCACGATTCACGTCGAGGCGCAACTCCTCGAACCGCTCGATTAGCGCGCGACGTCCCCGCCCGCTCGCTTCGCGCGCCACCACGCGGCGCACATCGAGTCCGGCTTCGAGCGCGGTGGCCAACCGGCGGCAGAGCGCCGCCAGTTCGCGACTGGAGAGATGGTTGCCCAGCATGCGGTGTTCCGGCGAGTGATCGGCAATTGAGCTGGCCTCATTATAGAGGGCCAAGGCGCCCGCGCGGCGGACATTTTCACCCCGCGACTTGCGCGACAAATCGCTGCGGATGAGCGAAAGAGTTAGACCGCGCCGCGCTCGTCGCGGGGGTGGCGCTTGCCGGGTGGACCGGGGTGGTCCGCATCGGGGTCGTGCGGTCGCCGGCGGTCCGGCGGGCCGGGTCGATCGGCATCGGGACCGCGCCGGGACGGTCTTTGACGCGTTTTCAGCGGCTCCAAGCGTTGCCGGAACTGCTCGCCATGATTTTTGAACAAATACGCCTTGCGCAGTTCGCGTTCCATCTCGTCGGGGGGCAGGCTCAGCAAGCGGTCGCGCTCGGCGTCGTCGAGCTGCTTTTCGAAAAAATCCTTGAGTGCGACCTGGTTCTCGGCCTGCTCCTCGGGCGAGAACAATCCGAGACTGCCTCCCTCCCCCCAGCTACGCATCCAACTGCCGGTTTCCTTGGCAATTAGCTCCCAGCGTTGGCGGCGATCGGGCTTGGCATCGAGTTCGCGATCTAACCGCGGACTCAGTTGCGCTCGCAACTCGGTGAAGTCAGCCGGCTCCAAGTGATCGAGCAACTCGGGAAGCCCGCCGCGCCGCATTTCGCGGAGCACCATGAGGCGGCGATCCATCGGCGGCGCCTGCTCGGCCTTCTTGCGCTCTTCGGCGGTCATCAAGCGCTCGAGCGTCTTTTGGTCGATCCAGCGCACGATGGCCAACCGATCGGCCAACTTTTCAGCATCGCGGGCTTGGGCGGCGCGCAGTTCTCGAATTCTCGCCACGCGCTGGTCGGTGGCGAGTCGCGCAAGCTCGGCTCGCTGACCCGCTGTTAGCGTGGTGAGCCATTGATAGTAGTCGCGCATGACAGCGCGCAACTCGGCCTGCCGTGGATCGGCCATTAGTTCGCTTTCGAGCGTCAGCGCCGCTTTTTGCTCCGCGCGGTCCAATTGAGCAAAGCGGTCGTAGTTGCGGCGCAAGCGATCTTTTTCCACGGGCGACAGCGCCGCAAGCTTGGCTTCCGCGGCGGAGTAGTCTCCGCGCGCGCCGGCGGCCCACCACGACGCCAGGATCACCAGCGCGGCCCCCCCCACTGCCAGCATCTGGCGAAAGTGGCCGCTCAGCATGATCCGCCGCAGACGGCGGATCCCCGCGTGGCTAGTGACCTGTTTTGGCATCGGTCGGCGCCGCCTTGTCAAAAGGGATTTCGTCGGCCAATTGGCGGAGGAACTCGATGTTCCCTGCTTGTCGATACTCGTCCAGCCGCTCGACCACCGGCAAATGCTTGACCAACGCTTCGGTTTCTTGGCGACCCTGGTGGGAGGCGACGGCATAGCCCGCGGCGAGCGCCGCGGAGAGGACGGCCAGCGCCAAAAGCGCGTGTCGCCAGCGATCGTTGACCGCACTGCGTCCGCTGGCGGCGGCCTCCTGCTCGGCGCCGACGGCGGCCATTTCCACCGTCGTCGAGGTAAATGCCGTGCTGGCATGCGCGCGGGGCAGATGGTCGAGCGCGTCCCAAACACGCTCCAGCGAATGCACATCGGCGCGGGCCGCGTCGTCGCGCGCTAGCAGCGCTTCCAGGCGATGATTTACCTCGGGCGGCGTTTCGCCGTCGAGATAAGCGACGTACTCATCGTCGAGTCGCGCGGCGTCGTGTGGAGCGGGTTCGTTCGACATCAATGCTATTCCAATGGAGATCGAACGCCGGATTGCAAATACGGTTCGATCACGTCGCGCAGCGCCACCCGCGCCCGCGACAGCAGCGACTTGATGGCTTGCGGGCTCATCTGCATGGCTTCGGCGATATCCGCATAACCCAGCCCCTCGAATTTGTTAAGCAGCACGGCCATCCGCTGCCGCTCGTTGAGCACATCGAGCGCGGCGCGCACCACATCGCGCATCTCCTCTTTGTCGATTACGCGAGTCGGCATCATGCCGCTGGCCGCCTGAGCCAGATCGGCCATGCCACGCACGCTGCCCGACGAGCTGACTTCGTCGCGGACCTGCACTTCTTTGCGGCGCGACCGCCCGCGCCGCGCGTTGAACGCGACATTGTTGACGATGGTGAACAGCCAGGTGGAAAACTTGGCGCCGGCCGCGTAGTTTTTGCGCGCCCGAAACACGCGCAAGAAGACCTCTTGCGCCAAATCCTCGGCCTCCTGCGGGGAACCGACCAGGTGCTGTAGCACGGTCAACACCCGGTTTTGGTAGCGCTGCATCAGTTGTTCGAAGGCCGCGGCGTCCCCTTCGCGCACCGCCAGCATCAGCCGCACGTCTGGATCGGCTAGCTCGTACCGCCGTGCCGTGGATTCGGTGATCGCCAAAGTGGTCCCTGACCGTGGAGCAACAGCGAGATCGCCTGCCAATTACGATTAACCCCAATTGCAGAACATAGTTCCGCACTATTTGCCAATGTACCGCGCCGCCGCGCTGGGTTGGTAGCAAGCGGCCAGCTTGGGCCTGGCAAGGCAACCGAGCGAGGTTGAAATGAGATTTCCGCAAGATCATTGGCTAGACTACTGCTGAAGCTAGAATTCAAGGCAGTTCGGCCATCGGATTAGCTGGAGACACGTTCATGAAACGCATGCTGTTGACGCTCCTAGTGCTGTTGGTGCTCGGCGCCGCAACTTCCAGCGCGTCGGCCGGCTGGCGCCATCGCTATCGTGTCGCTTATCCCTACCGCGCTTACTATCCGGCGGTCGTCGTCGCCCCCGCTTACGTGGCGCCGCCAGTGTTCGTGCCGTCGCGCGGCGCCGCCTACAACGCCTACTATCGACCGTGGTATCCCTCGTACGCCGGCTATGGCTGGGGCCTGCCGGGCGCGTGGAGCTGGGGATATCCTCCGTACGGCGGTGGCGGAATCGGCTTCGGGGGAGGCGTCATGGTGGGACCCGGGTTCTAAAGCCCGCGCCACTCGCGCCTCGAATAAGCTACGTTTGAAAGCGCACTCGCGCCCCACTTGCTCTACGCGCCTACCCTTGAGGTCGCTTGCGCCGAGGAGACTCATGAATCGCATCACCCGCGTACAGTCGCCGCCACCTGTTTCTGGCCGATTGCGAGAATTCAAACGCCGCGCGCAAATCGAAGAATCGCCACGGCCGCGACCACCAGTGGACAAACCGCGCTCGCCCTCGCCGCGTTTAGTTGCCAAACGCCAGGCGAACTCCTAACCTGAATCGCCGCAGAGCGCGAACCAAACGCGCCGCGGCAGCAGGGATGGGAATCGGGCGTGGGATATCTGATCGGCATCGACGAGGCGGGCTACGCCCCTAACTTAGGGCCCTTGGTGATCGCTGCCACAGTCTGGCGCGTGCCCGGCAATCCCCGGCAGGGGGCCGATCTTTACGAGCGACTTGCCGGCGTCGTTTGCCGCCAGTCTGCTCGATCTCGGGACGGCGGCTCGGCCCGGTTGCCGATTGCCGATTCAAAAGTCTTGTACGGCTCGCAACATGGCATCGCGACGCTGGAGCGCAGTGTGCTGGCCATGTTGCGACTGGCGCGGCAGCGACCTCGCGACTGCCGCGATTTCTGGCGGCTGGTGGCGCCCGCGTGCCGCGACTACCTCGATGCGGTTCCGTGGCATCTCGGTTTCAATCCTTGTTTGCCGCTGGAGGCCGACCGTCGCGAACTGGCGCAAATCGCGCCTGTGCTGAAAGACGGCTTTCGAGATGCCCGCGTGCGATTGACGCAGGTGCGAGCCGTGACCGTGTTTCCCGAGCGATTCAACGCGCTGGTCGAGCAATATGGGTCCAAGGGGGAGGCGCTGTCGCGACTGTCGATTCAACTGCTGAGCGACGCGATTGCGGGCTGCGGCCCTGGCGAGGTGTTGGCCGTTGGCGACAAACATGGAGGGCGCAACACTTACGGCCGCTTTTTGCAGGAGCAGTTTCCCGACAGCCTGGTGGCGATCCACGGCGAAGCAGCGGCTGAAAGCGTCTACCGGCTGCGTCCGCTCGATCGGCGCGTCGAAGTGCGGTTCCGCGTGCGCGGGGAGGAGCACATGCCGGTGGCGCTGGCCTCCATGGTTGCCAAGTACCTGCGCGAGTTGTCGATGCGGGCGTTCAACGCCTTTTGGCGCGAGCAGCTTCCCGACTTGCGCGCGACGGCTGGTTATCCTGGGGACGCGGGCCGTTTCAAGAGCGAGATCGCCAGTCGGCAGATGGCGCTGGGCATCGACGACGCGGTGCTGTGGCGCTCGCGTTGATACAGCTCAATTGGGAAAACAATGCCATGCGGCTTTACATCGTCCGACACGCGTGGGCGTATGAGCGCGACGCCGACCGCTGGCCCGACGACGGCAAACGCCCGCTGACCGCCGAAGGGCGAGCGCGGTTCGCCAAAGTCGCCAAGGCGCTGGCGCAGCGCGGATTTGCCCCTACGGCGATTGCCACCAGTCCTTTGATCCGCTGCCGTGAGACCGCCGATCTCTTGTTGGCGCGGTTGCCTCGGTCGACGCAACTTGCAGAGCTCGACGCGCTGGCGCCGGGCTCCGATCTCAAGCGGGTGATGGAATGGACTCGCCAACGGCAAGGGGAAGATGTGGCCTGGGTCGGACATTCGCCCGATGTCGAGGAATTGACCGCCGCCTTGATCGGCGACGCGCACGCCTCGCTTCGGTTCTCCAAAGGGGCAGCGGCGGCGATCCGCTTCGAACGGCTTGGCTCCGGGCACGGCCAGCTCGAATGGCTGGTCACCGCCAAGTTGCTGGGCTGCTAGCGCACTGGCGTTTCTTGCAGAGCGCCGGCGACGCAGAACCTGCTTTGACAACTGGTCACTGTCTGGTCGAGCAAGCTATCCTAGCTACAGCCAGCCAGTGCTACGGTTGCGGAGCTTGCGCGGCAGCACGGCAGTTCAAATTGGACCTTCCAAAGGCGCGCCGCTGGGCCAGCCCTCTTAGCCATCCATCAGTTTGATGTCCGACACCGCTCAACCACTCGACCCGCACTGGCGCGACCACTTCATTTGCGAAGTGGGGGCGGCGCGCAGCGGCACTAATTTTCTGGGGGAGGTGCTGTCACAGCATCCCGAGTTGGCGTACTGGCGGCGGCCCAAGTACATCTGGCGGTACGGCAACGCGTGGCAGAGCGACGATTGCCTGACGCCGGCCGACGCGCGACCGGGCGTGGTGCGCTATATCCATCGCCAGTTTGGCGATTTTCTTGCTCGTAGCGGCCGCCAGCGTTTGCTGGTTTGCACACAGGCGAACAGCCTGTCGCTGGGGTTTGTGCATGCGGTGTTTCCGCGTGGCAAGATTGTGCACATCATTCGCAACGGGCGCGAGGTGGCCGCGTCGCAGAAGGAGGAGTGGCAAACCCACAACTCGCTGCTCCGCGCGAAGGGGAGCCGTCCACCCTATTACAAGCTGGTGTACAACCGCGTGCGCGAGGTGCCGCTGGTCGATCTGCCGGCCTACGCGGCTGAATTTGTGGGCACCACCTGGACTATGCTCGCGGGCAGTAAATACCGCTACAGCATGGGGCCAAAGATCAAGAACTGGCAGAAGCTAAAACGCGAGATGGACCGCATGGCGTTCACGGCCTACACCTGGCGCGAATGCGTGACCGCTGCCCGATCGTTTGGCAAGACGCTGCCTGCTGACCAGTATTACGAAATTCGGTTTGAAGACCTGGTTGGCCAGCCCGAAGCGTCTGTGCCACCGCTATTGGAATTTCTGGGATTGCCGCCGAGCCAGGAGGTGGACGACTTCATTGCCCGGCGGGTCGATCGCAGCGTGTCTGGCAAATGGCTCTCGCGGCTGACTGCCGAAGAGTTGGAAATCATCGAGCCATACGTCGCCGATCTGTGTCGCGAGTTGGGCTATGGCGAAGCGAGGCCTTCGTCGTGACAGAAGCTGGCCAGCGTGGCGACTCGCTCGATCCGGTTCGCGCCGAGTACGCGCGCCGGACCGAGCGCTTTGATTCGTTCACGGCGGACGAGCGCCGCGTCTTCGATCGGCTGATGGAGCGCCGGCATCGTCAGTATGAACGTCTGCTGCGCGAGGCCGGCTTGCTGCCGCTGGCCGACCGCCGTGTGTTGGATGTCGGCTCGGGGCGCAACGAGTGGCTGGTCGCTTGCCGCCAGCAATGGGGGCATACCGGCGGCGAGATTTGCGGCATCGATCTGCTCGAAGAACGCGTGGAGCGGGGGTTGGCCGAGTCCCCCGACCTGGACCTGCGGGCGGGAAGCGCCGACTCGCTGCCTTGGCCAGACGACCATTTCGACCTGGTGCATCAAGGGATGCTGTTGACCTCGATTCTCGACGAGGGATTGCGGCGCAAAATGGTGGCGGAGATGCGCCGCGTGACGCGGCCCGGCGGCTTTCTATTGTGGTACGACTTTGTCTGGAACCCGATCAATCGCCACGCACAGGGCATCTCGGCCGGGCAGATCGGACGCGAGTATTTTCCCAACTGGCGGGTCGTGGCTAGCCGGCGGGTGACGCTGGCGCCCCCTTTGGCTCGGCTTTTGCTCCGGCTGGGCGAGCCGCTGGTCGATCTGGCCGAGAGCTTGCGGGTATTGAACTTCTGGCACTTGGCGCTCTTTGAAAAGCCGCGTACCTAGAAAAGGGCCGCGTTTTCGTCCCGGTCGGCGCAATCGGCGCCGGCGCCGTGCAGAAAGGCTCGACCGGCGCGCAGGCCGCCTATAATGGAAAAACGGCGGCGGCGAAGGAACCACCGCGCCCCACGACGCGTCTAACTGAAACCGATATGGCCGGCGCCGTCACCACGCCCGAACCCCCCGTCAACCCGCCAGAAGCGGCGCGCGCAGGGCGCTATGTCGAGTACGAGCAATTCATCGAAGGGCAGATCAACCGCACCCGCCGGCAGGTCAAGCTGGTCGAGGTGTCGGTGGCTGTGGTGCAACTCATTGTTTGCGTCCTGGCGTATGTGCTGCTGGTAGTGCTGATCGACCACTGGGTGGCGCCGGGGGGCCTATCTCCCACCGCGCGGCTGGTGGCGTTTTTGGGGTTGGCGCTGGGCAGCGTCGGCCTGTTTGCCTGGCGCGTGGCGCCGATCATGCGGCGGCGCGTGAATGTCGTGTACGCGGCGCACTCCATTGAGCAAACGCAACCGTCGCTCAAAAACAGTCTGGTCAACTTCTTGTTGCTGCGGCGCGAGAAGGAGCACCTGGCCGACGCCATTTATCAGGCCATTGAGCAGCGCGCGGCGCGCGATCTGAACGACGCGCCGGTCGAAGACGCGGTGGATCGCTCGCATCTGGTGCGAGTGTTTTACGTGCTGGCCGCGCTGGTGATCGTGCTCTGTCTGTACAAGCTCTTTTCTCCCAAGGATCCACTGCGGACGTTTGGCCGCCTGGCCGCGCCCTGGGCCGACATCACCTCGCCCACGCGGGTGACGATCGTCGATGTTCAACCGGGCTCGACGCGCGTATTTCGAGGGCGGGTCGTCAAGGTATCGGCGCAGGTCGTTGGCCTACGTCAGGGCGAGCCAGTTCAATTGGTGCTCTCCACGGCCGATGGCCAAATGGTGCGCCAACCGCGGCCAATGGCCTTGCCGGCCGATGGCTACCGGCACGAATTGGATTTGCCGGGCGACGTGGGAGGCTTGCAGCAATCGGTCGAATATCAACTGACCGCTGGCGACTTCACGAGCCCAACTTTCAAGATCGAGGTGGTGACCGCGCCTTCGATCTTGGTGGAGCGCGTGCGATACGACTATCCGGCGTATGCCGATGTGGCGCCGCGCGTGGTGGAGAAGCAAGGCGACTTGCATGGCATTGAGGGGACGGCAGTCACTATCGACGCGGCGGCCAACGTGCCGATGAAGGCGGCTTACATCGACTTCAACTCTGACGGTGGACGCGACTTGCCGCTGGTCCTCGAAGGCAGCAAGGCCACCGGATCATTCAAGCTGCAACTGGGCGACGGCGGCCGGCCGCTGCATGAGAACTATCAGATTCGCTTCACGGATGAGCACGGCAACGAGAACCCGCAACCGATTCGGCACGCCATCGAAGTTGTGGCCGACCAACCGCCCGCGATCGAAATCACCGAGCCGGCTAAGGATTTGGTTGAGATGGCGGTCAACGGTTCGCTGCCGATCCGGCTGCGGGCAGGCGACCGCGACTTTCGGTTACGGCGCGTGACTCTGCATTTTTCCAAGGATGGCAAACCGCTGACGAGCGAGTTGCTGCTCGACGCTGCCCGCGCCGGCACGTTTGAAGCGGGGCACGTGTTCGAGCCGGCCAAGTTCGCGGGCTTCCAATTGAACCCGGGAGACGTGATCGAGTACTGGGCCGAGGCGCGCGACAATCGCACTCCCACCGCCAACCACGCCGAGACGGTGAAGTACAAGATTCGCCTTGCCGAGCGCGTGAATCAAAAAGAAGAGGAACGGCAGCGCCGCGAGGCGGAACGCAAGAAGGAAGAAGCCGATCGTCAAGCGCGCGACGAGGCCCAGTCCAAGGGCGAGCAACCCAACGACGATTCGAAGCCGACCAGCCCGGCCGATGCGCAAGAGACAGAAGCCCCAAAGGAAGACCCGACCAACGAGCAAAAGCCGGTCGACCCCGAGCAGGACGCCGCGGAGGCGCTGGAGCGGATCGTCGATTATCGCGAGCAAAAGGAGTCCAAGGCCAGCGACTCCGCGCAGCCGCAGGAAAAGAAACCTTCATCGCCAGACGAACAAGTATCGCAGCCTCAGGAAGTAACAGGAGACAACCCCGAGCAGCAGCCGCCGCAAGACGAGCAAAAGCCCAAGGAAAAGCCCGAGCCGAAGAAGCAGAAGCCCGACGAATCGGAGGGGGATGGTCAAGACGGCGGCGCTGGCGGACAGAACGGCGGCAAAGACAAAAAGAAGCCTCCGCAAGAGGAAGATCAACAGTCGGGGGGCGAAGGAGAATCGGGGTCTTCGCAATCTGACGAGTCGCAAGAGTCGGGGAGCGGAAACTCCGCCAAGCAGAAACTAGGCGAGGGGCAAGGGGGTCAGCCGCAATCGGCCGAACAACAACCGGCTAGCGATTCCTCGTCGGGCGAAGGGCAGGCGGGCGATGGCCAGTCGGGGGGCACAGAGAAGTCGCAGCCCGGCAGCCAGTCAGCGGCGCAAGACGGCGCCTCGACGTCGGGCGGGTCCAAGAAACCATCTGGCGCCGGCCAATCCCAATCGAAGTCCCAAGACGAAGGTCAGCAAGCAGGCGCCGGCGACAATAGCCATCAGCCGGGGGAGGCCGAATCGCAGCAGTCGACCGGCGAGGAACAAACCGATCGCGCTGACGAGGGCAAACTGCCGCAGGCGGGCGAGGGGCGTTCACCCACTGGCGAGCAGGCAGGCGACGCGCCTAAAGAAGGCGAAGGCGATCGCGCCGGCGACCCAGCGGGCATGAAGGAACCTCAAGCGAAACCGGATGGCAAGGCGCCGGCGCAAGAGAGCCAAGCTGGCGGGGGCGATCCGCAGCAGCAAAAAGGGAATCAAGGCGCCGGCCAAGGTTCGCAACAGCAGAAGCCGTCTCCCAATGCGCAAGGCGCCAATCAACCCAAGTCGAAGCAGCCTGGCCAACCAGGGCAACCGCCCGAGCAGAACGAAGCCGAACAGGCCGACAGCCCGAGCAACAGCGAGAAGGAATCGAACTCGCGCGGGGGAGAAGCGGGAGATCGATCGGGGGGCGGCAAGAAGGGGGGCGGACAGAAGGCGAACTCAGCCGGCACAGGCGCCGCAGGCCAAAACACCGAGAGCGATGAAGGAGCAGGTCAGGCTCAAAGCGCTGGCGGCGGCGAGACCTCGGGCAAGGCGGGCAATAGCGCCGCGGGCCAAAAGCCCAGCGGTGGCAGTGGCAGCCAAGCCGCCGGAGCGGGCTCGGCGGGTGAGTCGGGACAAGGGGGCGGAATGACCGGCGGAAAACCCGGGGATGGCGACGCCCAGCCGAGTCAACGCGCGCCGCTTGGCGGTGAGCGACCGGGGGGCGCGGCCGCCGGCAGCGCTGCGGCCAAGAAGCCTGGCGCGGCGACGAACCGAGACGCCTCTGAACCGCAACCCGGCGAGAAAGATCCCACGGAAATCGATGCCGAGGAAGATCGCGCGCAGGGGCCGAGCAAAGCGGGAGGCGCCCCAGAACACGAACCGGTGGACGGGCAACAACAGGAAGAGATCGCCACCGAAGCCGATCCCGCGAATCTGGAGTACGCGAAAAAGGCCACCAACATGGTGCTCGAATCGCTGGAGCAGCAAGTCGACCGCGGCGAGATCGACCCGGAGTTGCTCAAGAAGTTAGGCTGGACGCCTGACGACATGAAGCGATTTGTCGATCATTGGAACAAGCTACGCGACGCGGCGGCGCATGATCCCAAGGCCAGGCAGCAGCTTGACGAGGCGATCGCGCGGTTGGGATTGAAGCGGCGGCGCGTGTCGATCGAGCAGCAGAGCATTGGCGGCGACGACAAGATGCTGCGCGAGATGCGCTGGACCAATCCGCCGGCTGAGTACGCCGAGCAGTTCAAGGCGTATACCGAAGGCGCCGCGCGGCGGCCCGGGCAGTAGCGCGGCGCCTCACAACAACGGCGACACCAGATAGGCCACGCGCTCAGCGAGTTGTTCGCGAAACGTGCTCAGCCGCAGTTTCTCCGCGGCGACCGGAATGGAGTTTTGCAAATAGTGGCGCTGCAGATCGCGCACAGCGCAGGTGAAGCCATCGTCATACACCGCCAGCGTGGCCTCGAAGTTAAGCGTGAGGCTGCGTAGATCGAGATTCAGCGAGCCAAACAGGCAGAAGTCGCGATCGACCGTGATCGACTTGGTGTGCAACAGCCCACCGCGGAACAGCATGATCCGCACGCCGGCGCGCGACAGCGCCGAAAAGTACGATTCGCTGACAAGCTGGACCAGTCGCGAATCGACCTTTTCGGGCAATACCAGGGTGACGTTCACGCCGCGCCGCGCGGCCGACGCGACCGCGGCCAGCAGCAACTCGTCGGGCACGAAATAGGGCGTGGTGAGAATCACCTCCTCGCGCGCCATGAGAATGGCGCACAACAGCACCTCGCGAATCTCCTGGTGCGGCATCTGCGGGCCGGACGCCAATAGCTGCACGGTGGCGGGGCCCACCTCGGGCAACTGGTGCACATCGCTGGTTGGCGCGAGTTGGTCGAAGCCTTCGCGGGCTTCGAGTTCCCAATCTTCGAGAAAGGTGATCGCCAGCGATTCGACCGCCGGGCCGCGCAACCGGGCCATGGCGTCGATCCATTGCCCCACGCCGGCCGACTGCTTGAAGTAGCGGGGGTCGGCGATATTGAGGCTGCCGGTGTAGCCGATCTCGCCGTCGATCACCGCGATCTTGCGATGGTTGCGCAGGTCGAGCCGCGCCACGGTCAGCCGCCAGATGGAAACGGGCAAGGCCTCGCGCACCGCCACGCCGCCGGCGCGCAGTTCGCGAATCATGGACCCTTTCAAAAACTGGGCGCTGCCGAGCGCATCGACCAACACGCGACAGGTGACGCCGCGCGCCGCGGCGCGCACCAGCGCGCGCCCCAGGTCGTCGGCGATGCCGCCATCGCTCCAGATGTAAAACTCCAAGTGGCAAGTGCGCTCGGCGGCGTCGATGTCGGCGATCAGCGCGCGAATCGATTCGGCGGCGTCGCGCAGCAGAGTGATTTCGTTGCCCGGCACGGGGGGGCTGTCGAAGGTGCGCAGCGCCAACCGCGCAAAGCCGCGTTCGTCGTCGGAGTCGAGGGTGGCCAAGGGATCGGGAAAGCGCCGCGTCATGGCTTGCAACCACTGGTCGTACGGCTGCTTGAGCTGTTGCCAGAGCTTCATGCGGCGACTGCCGAGCCGCAGTTCGCCAAACATCATGTAGGCGACAGCGCCGCCAATCGGCACGGCCAGCACGACGATCAGCCACGCGTAGGTCGTGCCGACCGGCAGGCGGCGCGCCAAGATGCGCGCCGACAAACCAAGCCGAATCAGCCAGTCGAGCACCAGCAAGAACAGTCCGAAACCAGGCTCTGGCAAGGCGCGGGCCCTCGGGGACGGCGTGAGCAAACGGCAAGTGAGGCACAGCCGCCTACTATACTGCCGCTGCAATCGCCCGACGATATGCGGGCGTTTCGCCGCCGCGCAAGTGGCCGGCGCCGCGGCCAGGGCGCTCCTACAATTGAAGGAACCATTTCGCCACACGAGGTCGCGAGGCGCGGCATGACAGACACCGGGTTGATGACAGAGTTCCGCCAACTCATGGAGTCGCTGGGCATCGGCATCGATGCGGTGGGCGTGTTGGTGGTGGTGATTGGCGCGCTGGTCGCGACCTTACGATTTCTGGCCGCCAGCTTTCAGGCTCAAGAGTCGTATCGCCGCTATCGGCAAGACCTCGGCCGCGCGATCTTGCTGGGGCTGGAATTTCTGGTGGCGGGGGACATTATCCGCACGGTGGTCGTCGACCCCACGATGGAGAACGTGACCGTGCTGGGGATGATCGTGCTGATCCGCACCTTCCTGAGCACCTCGTTGCAGCTTGAAATCGATGGCCGCTGGCCGTGGCAGCGCGGCGACGGAGGCCGCTCGGCGGGCACGACGCCGACCTAGCTGGACTAGGGCATGCTGTTTCCGTGGCTTCATGCTGGCATCCCGCGGCGCGGGCTTGGTCCGGCTAGTCACCTCTGGCGTCGTCTGCGATACTATTTTCCTTGTGCTGGCTGACGGGCGATCGTCGAACCACGTGCGATCTGGGATTGTCTTTCGGCAAGCAACAAGAGCGGAGCGTAGCTCAGCCTGGCTAGAGCACCTGCTTTGGGAGCAGGGGGTCGCAAGTTCGAATCTTGTCGCTCCGATTTTTCGCTGCGCGGCGACCGCCCGTGCGCTGAGCGATCGCAATTTCTCGCGGCGTCGGCGCTCTATTGCCCCTCCTCGCGCAGCACCTCCAGCACGTAGTAGGGGCCGGGTTCCGGCCCCTCGCGTGAGCAGCAATCGGCAAGGGTTTCGGCCTCGGTCAGGGTGTCGAGCAGGCAATAGCGATTCACCGGCACTTCGCTCGCCAGTCCATTGCACGACAAAGGCGAACACTCGAAGAACGCCGAAATGCTCTTGCTCACCACGTCGAAGCCCAGCGACACAAAGTCGTTCGATAACGGTTCGACCATGAGCGCAGGAATGTCCAATGGCTCACGACGCCCTTGCACAAAGCGGACGGGCAGAAGCCGAAACGCGAACAGGCGCCACGCTTTGCTCGGGTCGACGTTCATGCTGCGCGCGTCGTCGCGCGAATCGAAGAATCCCAACTCGTTGTGCAGCCAGCGCTCGATCCAATCATCGGGCGCCGGATTGATGCAGTCGCTGACGCTGCAAATCTCGGCCACCGACTGCGGAAAGTTCCAGCCGCTCGGCAACGTCGTGCGCTTCAAGAAGTAGCCGATCAGCGTGAGGTTCGGTCCGGCCGACGACGATTCACATCCAGATACGCTCATCGAGAATACAACTTTTCATAACTACAAAAAGTGACAACCGCAGCGACGCCCTGTCGTGGCCGTTTCGATGTCGCGTTTTCCAGATCATTGATCCCTATCATCTGGCCTTCGAGCAGTGAGGAAAAGTGGCGAGTGGTTAGGGAAGAATGAACCGCTGAGATGTAGAGACGCCGAGGGGAAGAATAGTGGTTAGTGGTTAGTGGTAAGAGAAGGCCCCCCTCATCCGGCCTATCGGCCACCTTCTCCCCCTGCTGCGCTTCGCTGCGCGGGGGCGAAGGCCGAAGTCGGCTCGCGCGTTGGTCGGCATGCCCACGGCTGCGCCGTGGAGCATGGCACGCGGCGTTTTTTTCTGCTTTGCTGATCCCTGATCCCTGATCGCTGATCGCTGACCGCTAGTCGCTGCTTTCAAATCTGATTCGGACGTTCGTCGACGAAGGAGGGTTTTTTGTCCTGCTCGCGCTGGCGGGCGACTTCGGGATCGTGGCCGTAGAGCTCTTGGTCGTCGCGCGGGGTGTTGCGCGGCGCATCGCCGCGCCGTGAATCGCTGCGCCGTGAATCGCCATACGGCGATTCAAATTCGTCTTCGTCGTCGTCAGCGGGGGGCGACTTGCCGCGGGTGCAGGGATCGTACGGCTCCGACAAGATCGAGGCGCGGCGGCGCTCGTGGATGTCGGAGTCGATGTCGTCTCCCCACAGGTCGGGGCCAAAGCGGTAGCGAGTTGGGCCGGCGCGGCCTTCCGCCTTGAGCTTTTGATGCGCGGCGTACTCCGCCTCGCGCCGCTTTTTGTAGCCTTCGGTGAAGCCCTGCCGGCTACAGAACTCGAGCCAATCCTGCGACAGGGGATTTGGCTTGGGGTTATGCCACTCGAGCAGGTCGTGAATGTGGTCGGCGTCGTAGACGAAGTGGGTGCCGTACGTGTCGCGGACGTAGACCGGATTCTTGCTGCGGAGATTCTTGGGCGAAACGACGTGGACCGGCTGAGCCGAGCTGAACAGGTCTTCGTTAGAAGGCAGATTGTTGCG
>JAIBBY010000025.1 GCA_019694455.1 Pirellulales bacterium | reverse complement strand
TGAAACTCGGCGGGCAGAAAGGCGTTGCCGTAGTTGCGCGGGCCGCCATTGCCGGCCGAGGGGCAAATGGAGACGAAGCCGGGGAGATTCTCGTTTTCGGTTTCGAGTCCGTAGAGGGTCCACGATCCGATGGAGGGGCGCACGAAGTTGGTGGCGCCGCAGTGCAGAAAGAGCGTGGCCGGCCCGTGCGCGACCCCTTCGGTCTGCATGCCATGCAGCAGACAGAGATCGTCGATATGCCGGGCCGTGTGTGGAAACAGATCGGAGACCCAGCGTCCCGATTGGCCATGGCGGGCGAAGTTCCAGGGAGACTTCATCACGCGATGCGACGATTGACCGTCGCCGCTGTTGGCGCGCTGGCGAGCATCGTCGAACGGCATCTGCTTGCCGTCGTCAGCGGACAGACGCGGTTTGTGATCGAACGAATCGACCTGGCTTACTCCCCCCTGCATGAAAAGAAAGATGACGCGCTTGGCGCGCGGTGGGAAATGCGGGGCGCCGTGGGGCGATGCCGCCGATCGCGCAGCGCTCGATTGCGCGGCAAGGGCCGACCAGGCGAGCGCGCCAAAGCCGCAGGCGGCCTCTTGGAGCAGCACGCGCCGAGTACAGCAAGGAGAGTCAGGCATTGGCGGGATCACCAGTTGGAGTAACGAAACTCGACCGAAGCAAACAGCAATTGATAAAGATCGGCCCAGGCGCGCTCGGCGACTGCGGGAGACTGACTGGCGGCGGCCACGGTTTCTTGCGCGATGGGTAGTTCGGCGGCGCTGGCGGCACGCCCTAGAGATTGTTGAAAGGCATGGCCGATCCGCGCCTGGTCGTCGGCCAGTTGGGCGCCAAGCAATCGGACAGCGGCCGCCTGGGCGCGCTTGCGCACGAAGGGATGATTCAAGAGAAAGAGGGCCTGCGGCGCCACGGTGCTGGTGGTCCGGGCGCCAACGACGAGGCTGGGATCGGGAAAATCAAAGACCTCGAACAACTCGGGAAGCGAGTTGCGGAGCACCGGCACATACACGCTGCGGCGCGAGTCGTCGTGGACATAGCCGTAGTCGTTGGCCACGCTCGGCCGGAGAGTATTGCCGCCGGACGCAAGATCGAGTTCGCCCGAAATGGCGAGCATGGCATCGCGCAAACATTCGGCCTCCAGACGTTTGCGATTGGCGCGCCAGCAAAGGCGATTCTCGGGGTCGGCCGTTAGGTTAGCGTCAGTAGTAGCGGTCGATAATTGATAGCTCTTGCTGAGCACGATGTAGCGCACCAGTTGTTTGACCGACCAGTCGTGCTCGACGAAATAGATGGCCAGGTGGTCGAGCAGTTTGGGATGCGAAGGCAGTTCGCCCGTCGTGCCAAAATTATCGACCGTGCGAACCAGCCCCTGACCAAACAGCCAATGCCAGACGCGATTGACAAAGACCCGCGCGGTGAGGGGATTGTCGCGCGAGGCGACCCAGTTGGCCAGTTCCAGTCGTCCGCTCTGATTGGCCGGCAGCGGTGAAAGGGGCGCGTGCGCCACAACCTGCAAGAAACCGCGCGGGACCGTAGCGCCGAGCGTATGCACCGAGCCGCGCAAATGGATGGGCGCGTCGGCGATCTCCTTGCGCTCAACGATCGACAGCGCGGTGGGGCGCTGGGGCGCCGCAGCGCGCCGATCCTTAAGTTCTTTTTCGAGCAGCTTCAGTTCGCTTTGCCGCTGGGCCAGCTGGCGCGAGGCGGCGCTGGCTGCTTCGTCTGGTTTGGCCGCTGGCGACGTTGAAACTTCGCTCTGCGGTAAGAACTGCACGGCGTCGGCGGTCACATGTCCGTGAGTGCCGACGTTGGCGACCAGGACGAAGCTTTGCCCTGCCGCTTCGAATCGGTATTCACCCAGCGAGACGAAGCGCCGCTCGATCGGGGGAGGCCGCTGCATATCGATGAAGGTGGACTTTTCGCCGTCGGCGCTGAAGACGGTGACGGGGACGCGATCGGAGCGATTGTCGCCGGGAGAGTAGGCCAGTCGCACTTCGTAGCGGCCATCGGCGGCAAGCTGCGGCGCGAAGGTGAGGGTCTTTTCGCCTTTGCCCTGGTCGCCATCGTGGAGGTAGCCCGCGCCGATGTAGGGCTTGACGCTGGTCGACGGGGTCCAGGCGCCGACTTGTTTGGCGTCGCGCTCGTCGATGACGATGCCGGGTAGCGCGCTGGCGGCGAGGCTGTCGCCCACAGAAGCGCCAGCGGCGAGCGCCAGTTGATCGACTTCAACCTTTTTGGCCTGCACGCGGGCGGCTAGTTCAGCCAGCGTGGCCTCCTGCCGGACGAACGCGCTTTCTTCGTCACTGGAGAGGGGCAATGGCACTTCGACCCAATCCGACACGTTGGCGTGCTCTAGCCGCTGCGTGCTGCTGAGGATGCCCGCCAGCGCGTAATAGTCGCGGGTGGGGATGGGATCGAACTTGTGATCGTGACAGCGCGCGCAGCCAATGGTCTGACCGAGCAACGCCTTGCCGAAGACATCGAGCTGTTCGTCGACCACGTCCATATCGAGTTGGCGCTTATCCTGCTCTTCGAGATTGGCGTTGCCGAAGGCCCAGAAGGCGGTGGCGACCAGTTGGCGGCGACGGTCTTCGAGCCGAACGGCCGGCAGCAGGTCGCCCGCGATTTGTTCGCGGAGGAACTGATCGTAGGGGCGATCGGCGTTGAAGCTCTCGATGACGTAGTCGCGATAGCGCCAGGCGTCGCGCAGGATCAGGCCGCGCAGCGTGAACGATTCGCCGTAGCGAACGATATCAAGCCAATGCCGCGCGAAGCGCTCGCCAAAACGGGGAGAGGCGAGCAACTGATCGACTAGCGCCGAATAAGCCCGCGGAGAAGCGTCGGCGGCCAGCGCGCCAGATTGCTGTGGAGTGGGGGGCAATCCCCACAGGTCGAAATACAAGCGGCGCGCCAGCGCGGTGGCAGACGCAGGCGCCACGGCGTGCAAGTCGGCGGACTCTCGGCGGGCTTCGAGGAATCGATCGATCGGGTGGCCGCGCCAGGCGGGATCGCTCACTTCTGGAACTGGCACTGGCAGTGGTGGCTGATACGACCAGAACTCACGATCCTCCTCGGTGATCTGACTGAGGCCGTCGGCCGATGCTGGCTCGGGCCGGCGGGTGGGCGCGCCGGCGTCGATCCACCTGCCGATTTGCTCGATCTGGTCGGGGGCAAGCTTTTTGTCGCCGGGGGGCATCTCGCCGCTGGCGAGATATTGATAGAGCAGGCTCTCGTCGCGATTGCCGGGCGTGAGGGCCGGACCAGTGTCCCCACCAGCGGCGAGCGTGCGGCGGAGGCGGACGTCGAGGTTCGCCTTGATTTCCGCCTCCGCGCCGTGGCATTGCCAGCAGTGCGCCTTGAGGATGGGGCGAATATGCTCTTCAAAGGTGAGTGAAGGTGCCGCGGCGGGGACGTCTTCCGCGGCCTGTAGTTGAGGAGACAAGCTCCCTAACAACACCCAGAGCGCGCAGCGAAGGAATCTACTTAAACAGTGACGTTCCAGCGACTCGACGCTGACGGCCTGCGGCATGACGATACGTTCCCCTCATGCTCGGGCGGTACTTCAAGGCACGGCGGCGCGACCATCCCAGGCCGGTGACGTGCGCAGGCCTTGAGTATGCATGAGGCGGCGGCAGATGACAAATCTTGGCGCAGTTGAACCGGTCGGCGCAAAGCAGCGCCCATGAGGATTGGCTCATGGGCGCTGCGCGAATTCAATTGAAAGGGAAGCGGCTGCTGTGTGCGGCCGTTATTTGTCGTCTGGATTGGTGATGCGGAAGACGATCGCCGCGAGGACGGCGGCCGCGAAGTTGGCGACCAGATAGATCCAGATATCGGCGACCTTCAAGAGTCCCATGACAACGATTCCCACCGCGACGGCCGGATTGAAGGCGGCGCCGGAGATGGCGCCAACCGAGTAGGCGCCGATCACCACGGCAAAGCCGATGGCCAGCCCGTAGAACGAGTTGCCGCTGGTTCCCTTGGCGGTGGCGACGTTGAGCACCGTGAAGCAGAGGGCAAAGGTGAACAGGAACTCGGCGAGCAGCGATTTGGCGACATCGAGTTCGAGCGGGGGAACGGTTGGGTTGCCCTTGAGAAACAACACGGCAGCGGCCGCCGCGGCGGCGCCCACCACCTGGCAGACCATGTAAGGGACGACATCAGCCACCGGGCACTTGCCGCGCATGAACACGGCCAACGTGACCGCGGGGTTGTAATGCCCGCCGGAGATGTGGCCGCCGGCGAAGATCATGACCATCAGCGCCGAGCCGATGGCGAGGGGGGCCATGGCGCCGGCGCCGTTGGGATTGAGCACCGTGCAGCCGACTGTCAAAACGAGAAAGAACGTGCCGATGAATTCGATCAGGTACTTTTGCATGAAAAGTTCCCTTCGTGGGTGTTTTTTGCAAGTGTCGCCGCCAAAGCCATTTGGCGCAATTGGCCGCTATTTATAGGACGTGGCTGGTCAAATCACAAGCGGTTTGGCGCCGGACTCCTGCGCCACCCGATCTGCGCAGCCGCTGTTGCAAAAACGGGCCGATATACTGGTATACTGACAATACCCACCTAAAGCTCGGCGGCATCCCAGCCGCAGCAGGGTTGTCCTCCAACCCCAGGGAACTTGGCGCAATGAGTTTTCGCTCGCCTTCGCTGGTTTGTCTCCTGCTCGCAGTGTGGTCTTTTGCCCCCGCTAATGGCGAAGAACCGCTGGCCTACAACCGGGATGTGCGGCCGATCCTGTCGCGAACCTGCTTTGCCTGCCATGGTCCCGATTCGGCTTCGCGCAAGGCGGACCTGCGGCTCGATCGGCGCGACGACGCAATTGCCGCGGGCGCGATCGTGCCGGGAAAGGTAGACGAGAGCGAGTTGGTGCGGCGGCTTTTTAGCGAAGAGCCGGAGGAGCGGATGCCTCCGCCCGACGCGCACGCCGAGATGACCCAGGCGGAGCGCGAGGCGCTCAAGCGCTGGGTGGCCGAGGGGGCGGTGTACGAGCCGCACTGGTCGCTGGTGGCGCCAAAGCGACCGCCGCTGCCGGAAGTGAAACAGGCCGATTGGATCCGCAACCCGATCGACGCGTTTATCTTGGCGCGGATCGAAGCGGCGGGCCTGACCCCGGCGCCGGAGGCCGACCGGCGCACCTTGTGCCGCCGTGTGACGCTCGACCTGACCGGTTTGCCGCCGTCGGTGGAGGACTTGGAGGCGTTTGTCAACGACGCCGCGCCCGACGCGTATGAGAAGTTGGTCGATCGATTGATGGCGCTGCCCGGCTGGGGCGAGCATCGGGGGCGCTATTGGCTCGATGCGGCGCGTTACGCCGATACGCACGGCATTCACTTCGACAACTTCCGCGAGATGTGGTCGTATCGCGAATGGGTGATCGACGCCTTCAATCGCAATCAACCGTTCGATCAGTTCACCGTGGAGCAATTGGCGGGCGACTTGCTGCCGGGCGCCACGCTGGAACAGCAGATCGCCTCGGGCTTTAACCGCTGCAACATGACGACCAACGAGGGGGGGACGATTCCGGAAGAGTACCTGGTGCTGTACACCCGCGATCGAACCGAAACGACCTCGCTGGTATGGCTGGGGATGACGGCGGGCTGCGCGGTGTGCCACGATCATAAATTCGACCCGCTCACGCAGCGCGAGTTTTATGAGATGGCGGCGTTCTTCAACAACACCACGCAAGCGGCGATGGACGGCAACATCAAAGACACACCGCCGATTGTGAAGGTGCCGCAAGATCATGACCGCGCGCGGTGGGACGAGGTCGCCAAGTTACTGGAGACGCAGCGCGGACAATTGACCGAGCGGCGCCAATCTGCCCAGAGCGACTTTGCGGCCTGGCTCGCGGCGGCCAATCTGTCTGAGATTTCTTCTCGCCTCCCTGAAGATGGGATGGCGCTTTATTCCATGCTGGATGAGCAGGCGCCCGATTCGCTCGCCATGCGTTTGAATGGCGTCGATCAAACGTTGCCGCTGGCGGGCTTGGCCTGGGAAGCAGGGCATGTGGCGGCCAAGGCGCTAATCATTCAGCCGGGGGCGGTGACGCTGCCCGAGGTGGGCAACTTTGGTCGCGAGCAGGCGTTTTCGGTCGCGGCTTGGGTCAAGATTGCCGACGTCAATCAACAAGGCGCCATCTTGGCGCGGATGGACGAAAACCGCGCTTACCGTGGCTGGGATCTGTGGCTCGAAGGGGGGCGCATTGGCACGCATCTGGTAAATGCCTGGCCCGACAACGCCATCAAGGTAGTGACCAAAAAGGCGCTTCAACCGGGGCGCTGGCACCATGTGTGCCTGACACACGACGGGGCGGGCAAGCCAAGCGGCGTGCATCTTTATATCGACGGCGAGCGACAGCCGACCGAGGTGATCGCCAAGACGCTCAAGGACGCGATCGACATCGACGTGCCGCTCAAGCTAGGGCAGCGGCACAACGGCCAACCGGTCAACGGCATGGCCATGCAGGACTTGCGCATCTATCAGCGCGGGCTGACGGCCGACGTGGTGCAGAGCCTGGCGCAATCGAGTCGGGCGTTGTGGCTGGCGCGCAAGCCGGCGGAGAGCCGCACGCCCGAAGAAACCAGCGAGCTATTGGAGTTTTGGCTCGCGCAGATCGATCCGCGTTACCACGACTTATCGCAGCAGGTCGCCAAGCTGGAGACCGAGCAGAACGAGATCACGGCGCGGGGCACCGTGGCGCATGTGATGCACGAGCGCGACGCGGCGGCGGAGGCGTTTGTGCTGTTCCGCGGCGCGTACGATCAGCGGCGCGACGCGGTGAAGGCCGACACGCCCGACGCGCTGCCGCCGATGGCGGCCGATCTGCCGCGCAATCGTTTGGGCTTTGCGCAGTGGCTGCTGACGGCGGAGCATCCGCTGACAGCGAGGGTGACGGTGAATCGCTTTTGGCAGCAGCTATTTGGCGCGGGTCTGGTGACCACCGCCGGCGACTTTGGGGTGACCGGCGACTTGCCGTCGCATCCCAAGCTATTGGACTGGATGGCGGTGGAGTTCCGCGAGTCGGGCTGGGACGTGAAGAAGTTCTTCAAGCTCTTGGTGACGTCTGCGACGTATCGACAAGCGGGCATCACCACGCCGGAGAAGATCGAAAAAGATCCCGCCAATGAATTGTTGTCGCGCGGACCACGCTTTCGCATGGACGCCGAGATGGTGCGCGACTACGCGCTGGCGACGAGCGGACTGCTGGTGAAGGAGATCGGTGGGCCGAGCGTGAAGCCGTACCAGCCGGAAGGGGTGTGGGAGGCGGTGGCGATGGACGTGAGCAACACGCGCAACTACCAGCACGATCACGGCGACAGCTTGTATCGGCGCAGTTTGTACACGTTTTGGAAGCGGGCAGCGCCGCCAGCGCAGATGGAACTGCTCAACGCGCCCAATCGAGAGACTTGCACCGTGCGGCGCGAGCGCACCAACACGCCGTTACAGGCCTTGGTGACCTTGAACGACACGCAGTTTGTGGAGGCGGCGCGGAACTTGGCGCAGAGCGTGCTGCTGGAAGCGGGAAGCGACACCGACGCGCGGCTCGACCAGTTGGCGAGGCGGCTGTTGGCGCGGCCGTGGCGCGCTGAGGAGGCGCCGGTGGTGCGCGCATCGCTCGATGCGCTATTGGCGTCGTTTGCCGAAGTGCCCGACGAGGCGCGGCGGTTGATCGCCGTGGGCGAATCGAAGGCCGACGCGAAGCTCGACCCCGTGGAGTTGGCCGCCTGGACGATGCTGGCCAACGAATTGATGAATCTGGACGAAGTGTTGACAAAGTAGATGGCCAGGCGGGCGATTTTTTCGTCCGCGCCACCGGCTGGGAAGTGTTGCACATGAATCCACAGCAAGAATTTGGACAGGCGATCACCCGACGATACTTCTTTGAGCGTGGGTCGCACGCGCTGGGCTGGGCGGCGCTGGCCAGTGTGGCGGGCAAACGGATCGTTGCCAACGAAGCCACCTCCACGCCGCCGACGATCGCGGCGCCAAACTCGCTGGCGCATTTTCCTGGCAAGGCGAAGCATGTCATTTACCTGCATATGGTGGGGGGACCGCCGCAGCAGGATATGTATGACTACAAACCGCAGATGGCGGAGTTTTACGACAAGGACCTGCCCGAGTCGGTGCGGATGGGACAACGACTGACGACAATGACCAGCGGGCAATCGCGGTTTCCGGTGGCGCCGAGCAAGTACAAGTTCGCGCAGCACGGCGAGTGCGGGATGTGGACCTGCGAGCTGTTGCCGCACACCTCGAAGATGGTCGACGACCTCTGCTTTGTGCGCAGCATGTACACCGAGGCGATCAATCACGAGCCGGCGATCAGCTACATTCAGACCGGCAACCAGATCACGGGCAAGCCGTGCCTGGGATCTTGGACGTCGTACGGCCTGGGATCGATGAACCTGGACCTGCCGACCTTCGTGGTGCTGGTGGCCAAGCCATCCAACACCGAACAGGTGCAGGCGATCTCGGGGCGCTTGTGGTCGAGCGGTTTCTTGCCGGGCGAACATGCCGGCGTCACCTTTCGCGCGGCGGGCGATCCGATCTTGTTCATCAGCAATCCCGACGGCGTGTCGTCGGCGGTGCGTCGCAAGACGCTCGACGGGCTCAAGGCGCTCAACGAGTTGACCTATCAACAGATCGGCGACCCGGAGACGCGCACGCGCATCGAGCAGTACGAACTGGCCTATCGCATGCAGACCAGCGTGCCGGAGCTGACCGACTTGTCGCAAGAGACCGAAACGACCTACAAGCTGTATGGCGAAGAGGCGAAGAAGCCGGGCAGCTTTGCCAACACGGCACTGATGGCGCGGCGATTGGTGGAGCGCGGAGTGCGGTTTGTGCAGGTGTATCACAACAACTGGGACACGCACTCGAACGTGGCGGGGCGCCTGCCCGACCAGTGTCGCGATGTCGATCAGGCATGCTACGGCCTGGTGCAAGACTTGAAGCAGCGGGGGCTGCTCGACGAAACGCTGATCGTGTGGGGAGGCGAGTTCGGGCGCACGGTGTACTCGCAAGGGGGCTTGAGCCACGAGAACTACGGCCGCGATCATCACCCGCGCTGTTTCACCATCTGGATGGCGGGGGGAGGCATCAAGGGGGGGACGATCTACGGCGAGACCGACGACTTCTCTTACAACATCGTGAAAGACGGCGTGCATATCCGCGACTTCCACGCCACGCTCTTGCACCTGTTGGGCTTTGAGCATGAGCGATTCACATTCCCGTTCCAGGGACTCGACCAGAAGTTGACGGGGGTGGAGCCGGCGCGGGTGGTGAAAGAGTTGTTGGCGTAGCCTGCGGGTGGTAGGGGGCGGCGTTTGTGTTCACCGCCGAGGCGCGGAGGCGCCGAGGGAGTCAGCTATGCCCGTTATGCGCCGGCCAGTCAGGTCGGATGGCACTTGGCGGATGGCGCATGGCTGACTCGCGCATCACTCCGTGGCGGGGGATTGGTTTAGCGCTCCGACCGGATGCGCGGCGTTCAGCGCGCTGGCGCATCGCCTGGAAAGCGCGACGTGAGCTTTGCGCAGGAATTTTCTTCTTTTTTTTGGCAAAGCGCGTCCGATTTAGGGCACGGCCGACGTCTAGTTAGGTAGACGGGCAGGCTTCATTCCGTACGGCGAAGGATGTCGTTCGCCGCATGGGCAGGACCTCTTCGGCGACCGCGCTATGTCATGCGCGGCCGTACGACCCACGCTCGCCGCGACCCACGGTCGAGCAACATCCCAAGGAGAGTGCGATGAAACGAGCTCACCTTTCGCAATGAGAAGAGTCAAAATCGCGACCGGAAATCGCACCTGGGCGCACCATCAATGAAATGCCTAGCCAGACATTTTCGTAACCAAGAGAGAGAACGCTAATGACCATACTCAGATCTGTATTATGCGATAAAGATTCAAACACCATGATTGTCACGCAACCTCGATTGCTCATCCCTGCCGTGCTCAGCGCGGCATTGGCAATTGCCGCCTCCCTTCCAGTCCATGCTGCCAATGTCGTGGTTCCTGCAAACAATGTCGCGCCGGGTGACGACTTCACCAATGCCACGGGAACAAACACTACCCCTTCGACTCCAGGCGCAGCGCTGGGCGCGAGCGGGTGGACATACAACAACGTTCGCAACAACGGTCACGTCGGCATTCGAACCAACAATCCACGCAGTGGCAACGGTTCGGCCTGGTTCAACGGCACGCAAGGCCCGAGCGGCCCTAGTTCGAAGAGCGATCTCGAGTACCTCAATACCAACGGCCTCGGTGGCTTAGTTTCGATGGGAACCCTCGCCGGCATCAACAGTCTGGCTTACGACTGGTACAAGAGCTCATCCAGCGCCGCGTCGCAACACACTGTGCTGCGGCTCTACGTCGATGCCGACGGTAATTTCGGCACTGCCAACGATCGTGGCTATCTGGTCTACGAGCGTGCCTATCAAACAGACAATTCGGTGCCCACCGACCAATGGAATACCGACGACGTGTCCGCCGCCAATCTGTGGCAGGTCTGGTTTGGCAATGGAAATTTCGATACCGCAGGCAACTGGCAATCCCTTTCTGTGTGGGGGTCCGCAGGCGGCTTCACGCCCTCGGGCGGTGGCCTGCACATGGATGCCAATAGCGTCGTCTACGGCCTTAGCTCCGGCATTGGCTCGGGATGGGGCACATACGCCGGGTATGTCGATAATATCACGATCGGCTTCGTTGGTAGCGCTGCGACGACCTATAACTTCGAGGTCGAGCCCATCCCTGAGCCATCGGCCCTCGTGCTCGCGGCGCTCGGCGGATTCGTGTTATTGGTGCGATTCCGCCACCGATGAGGCGTAAATCATCCGACCTGCAGCCGGCGAGCGTGGCGATCTGGTCGCTATTGGGCGCCAGCGCCCTGGTGGCGCACCGGCGCAGCCGCAAGAAGAGCTAAGGGCCAGGGGAGTTTTTCCGCGCGCTTCACCTTCTCCCCACGGGCCGGGGAGAAGGCACTAGCCGCGCGCTGTGCGGCGGCAGTGCAGGGCGCATGGCTGACTCGCGCATCACTCCGTGGTGGGGGATTGGTTTAGCGCTCCGACCGCATGCGTGGCGCTTAGCGCGTTGGCGCAGCGCTTGGAAAGCGGGACGTGAGCTTTGGGCAGGAAGTTTCCGCTTTTTTTTGGCAAAGCGCGTCCGATTTAGGGCACGGCCGACGTCTAGTTAGGTAGACGGGCAGGCTTCATTCCGTACGGCGAAGGATGTCGTTCGCCGCATGGGCAGGACCTCTTCGGCGACCGCGCTATGTCATGCGCGGCCGTACGACCCTCGCTCGCCGCGACCCACGGTCGAGCAACATCCCAAGGAGAGTGCGATGAAGAAAACAGCACGCTTGGCGCTGGCCGCTTCCCTCTGTTTGCTGGTGGCGGCGCCGTCGCGCGCGGCGGTGGTGTATTTCAATGGCTTTGAGACCGACACCGCCGGCTGGACGAACGCGATTCAAACCCCCAGCGGGACCAGCGGCATCCCCTCGGCCGCCGGCAATTACCACGCTGTGTACGGAACGCCTTCGGTGTACACGAACTGGGGCGGCTACAACTACGGCGCGGGCAACGCCGTGCCCACGGTGTTTCAGCCGTATGTGACGTCGATCGACATTTATCTTGATTTAGACAGCGGCGCAGCAAACAACACGCGTTTTGATTTTTCGTCGGCGATCAACAACAGCGGCGGCACCCACAAGCGCGACTTCATCTTCAACGGCGGTTTCTACAACAGCGCTGACGTCACTGGACCTGGCGCGGGGACCGACCGCTTTGTCATCAGCGCAAGCAACAACAGCCAACCGGGAAGCGCTTACGCAAAGAACCCGGCGAAGGGGCCCATCGCGATCTCGAACACCGGCTGGTACAAGTTCGAACATTCGTTTTACAACAACGCCGGCGTGCTGGCGGTGGACATGAGCATCTACGACAGCTCCAACTCGCTAGTGAATAGTTGGACGCTGAGCGACCCCAGCGATCTGATCGGCGGGGTTGGCGGCAACCGTTATGGCTGGTTCGACTACAACCAGTTTCCGGTGCTGGCGTTCGACAACTCGCAACTGAGCATTGTGCCGGAGCCGGCGAGCGTGGCGATCTGGTCGCTATTGGGCGCGAGCGCCCTGGTGGCGCACCGGCGCAGCCGCAAGAAGAGCTAAGGGCCAGGGTGTTCCGCGCGCTAGTGTCTTCTCCCCGCGGGCCGGGGAGAAGGCGCTAGCCGCGTGTCTTTCTGGCGCGCGGGGCGCCACGGGCGATGAGCGGTGGCGTTGTGCGGCCTTGGCACACCGGAAGCAGCCACAAGTCAAGCGTTGATCAGGCGCGGCCAATTGACCAGAGGGGGACTGGTCACGCCCGACCAAAGAATTCGTCGTCTGGCACGTTGTCGGCCGGCAGCAACTTTAATCGCCGGCGCAGCAGTTTGACGTACGAGTCTTGGATTTCCGCGCGGTGGGTCGGCAACGGATACGAGAAAACCGAGCCGCCGATGCGGCGGCAGAATGTCGTGTGGCTTCCCTTCCCCTGGGAGGAGTCTTCCCAAACGTCGTAGGATCGCAAGATCCTGCGCAGTTTTTTCAAGGGAACCGGCATCGGCGATCGCTAGGCAAAGGCCAAGTCTGAATTGTCGTACTCGCGAAATTCCGGTTCTTCGATGACGACGTGCGGCGCCGACGGCACTTGGAGATGAAACGACAGATCGCCCTCGGCGCGCGGCGACTTGCCTTCGGCGAACATCTGGAAGTATTTGCCTTCCGCCGGGCTGAACAAGTTCGCCGGATTGTTGTGCTCGATCGATGTGGCGATTTGAGCCACAATCGCGCCGCTCAAGCACTCGAGGGCCTGCTCGCGCGTGGTGCCATCGCCGAGTAAATCGAACTCCAGGCAGTGCGCCATCCAGCGGTTGTCTTCACGATAAAAGACGATGCGAATGGGTATCCGTAAATCGCGCATCCTCATGCCTCACAGAGTTGGTTCGGGCGCCGCGGCGCACCTCGGCCAGCTTTGGCGAGCTCAACGGCCCGCTATCTGGTGGATTCTACAATTCTAGCAGCTTCGGAAACGAGAGCGCTTCGCTGCCCGAAACTCCTGCGAGCCAGGGTAGTTGCTACTCCACGACCGGCAGCACAATGGCCGTAGGGTGGTCGGCGTCGTGGTACACCGCGTTGTTGGCGGCGCGCGGCTCGCCAGGGGGCTGATTGGGCAAGGCGCCGTTGCCTTGGTTCACCTCGAAGCGTGGATAGTTGCTGGAGCTGACATGCACGGCGATGCGATGCCCCTTTTCGAAGGTGAGCGCCGTGCCGCCGAGCGGGATTTCGATCCGCGTCGGCTGGTTGGCCTCCATCGGCTTGATCTTGTCGGCCGCGCGTCCCTCGCGAAATAGCGCGCGGACGGGAGCGTCCAGCACAATGGCCTCGTAGCCATCGGGGTAGACATCGACGAGCTTGACCATGTAGTCGGTGTCGGGGGCGTCGGTGGAGACATAGAGATCGGCCGACACCGGCCCGGCAATGGAAACATCGGTGGCCAAGGGCTCGGTGGTAAAGCGCAAGTAGTCGGCGCGGTCGCCAATTTCGCGCTGGTCCTTGGGCCCCAGTGGCAGGGTGAGGTTGGCGCCGCCGACCGTGGGGACCGGGTTTTTGGGGTCATGCACATATTTGGTGGAAGACGCGGCGGTGGTGGGCGCCGTGGTGGTGAGGCTGCCCGCTTCGCTGAGATAGTAGCGCGTTGCAGTTGACTTGGGGGGCCAATTGTCGGCGGTCCGCCAGCCGTTTTTGTCGGAGGCGTCTTTCTTCATGGCCGAGGCCATTTGGTAATACTTGACCGCCGGCTCGCGATCGACGCCGTTGTCCTGACCTTTGAGATAGTGATCGAACCAGCGAATCTCGTCGCGCATGACGCCGAGGATGCCGCCGTCTCCCTTGTAGCGCAGGTCGCCCGCCAGATTGCCATGCCCAAAGGGGCCCATCATGAGCTTTTGGCGGCCTTTGGCGCCTTGGGCGCCCTGATTGTGCAGGTAGGCAAAGTTGCCTTGCGTGCCGGTGGAGAAGATGTCGTACCAGCCGCCGAGGTGATAGATGGGGATTTGAATCTTGTCGCGGCTGTGGATGATGTCGAGCGCCTGCTCCATCTTGAGGTCGAGCATAGTGGCGCGGCGCTCGTCGATCTGGTCCTCGGCGTTCTGGCTCTTCAGCCAGCCGGTGACGTCGGCCTCTTTGAAGACGCCGCCGATCCAACTGGCCTCGCTCCAGATGCTCTCGGGGGCGACGATGACATAAGCGGCCTTGAGCGCCGGGGGTTGGGCCTCGGCGGCCAACAGCGAGGTGATGCCCATCGCCGAGGCGCCCGACATGCCGATGTTGCCATCGCACCACGGTTGCTTGGCGATCCAGGCGACGGTGTCAAAGCCGTCGTCGCGATCGGTTTCGAAGGGGCGATATTCTCCTTCGGAGCGAAAGCGGCCGCGCGTGTCTTGAATCACAAAGACATAATCGGCGCCGGTGTAGCGGCCCGACATCGAGCCGAACATGCCGTCTTTGGAGTACGGCGTGCGGGTGAGCACGACCGGCCAGGGGCCTTTGCCCTTGGGCAGATAAATGTTGGTGGCCAGCTTGACGCCATCGCGCATGGCGACCATTTCTTCTTGCGCGCCGCGGGCCACGGCGGGCTTTTTATCGTCGGCCGTGGCCGTGGCATGAACGGCCAGCAGCGCGGCAAAACACAAGACCGCGTGGCGCAAAGACGTACGCATCGGATTCGCTCCTGGCGAACAATGGGTGAAATCTAGCAAGCAACGACGAGCGCTATACGATAACGCCGCCACCGGCCGTTCACAAATTTTGAGCCGCGACTACTTTTGCCCGATGTCGTAGCACCAGAGCGATCCGAGGTCGCGGAAGTACAGGCGGCCGTTGGCGATGACCGGGTAGGCCCAGGCCTTGGAACGGCCCCGATCGGGCTGATCGGGGAGCGAGAAACGGCCACGCTCGCGGTAGCCCTCTGGCGAGGGTTCCAGCAGGGCGACGTCGTCGGTGTCGCCGTGCAAGTAGAGTCGGCCATCGGCGTAGCAAATGGAACTGGGGCCGACCGACTTGTCTTCCCACTTGAGCTCGCCCGTCTTGAAGTCGATGCACATCATAGCGCGGCTGCTTGTGCCGTAGAGGTAGCCATCGACCAGCACGGCGCCGCCAATTCCGGTGGGAAGTTTCGCCTCGAAATAGACCTGTTCGGCCACCAGGCCATCGGCCGCGCGCTTCACCTCGACCAGTCCTCCCCCCACTCGGCCGGTGGCGCTGTAGATGAATCCGCCCGCTTCGACGGGAGTGGGGATGTTGGCCATGCTGCCTTTGGCGGTGCGCTCATACTTCCAGAGGATCTTGCCGGACTGGGCGTCGACGCCAACTAATCCCTTTTCGATGAACTGCACATACTGCTTCACGCCGGCGATGTTGGCGATAATCATCGACGAGTAAGACGCCTTGTCTTTGTCGGGGGAGACGCACTTCCAAATGGGGTCGCCAGTGGCTTTGTCGAGGCAGACCAGGGTGGCCTCGGGGCCGCCGGGGGTGACAAGCACGCGATCGCCATCGATCAGCGGCGACTCGGAATAGGCCCATTCGCCGTACTCGCCGCCGAACGCCTCGCGCACGTTCTTTTGCCAGCGCGGCTGACCGGTTTTGCGATCGAGGCAGGCCAGATCGCCATCGGAACTGAAGGCGTAGAGCCAATCGCCATCGACGGTGGGAGTCGAACGGGCGCCCGGATACGAGGGCTTTTGCTCTGGATTGCCGACCTTGCCGAGCCGCGTGGACCAGCGCTGGCTGCCGTCCTTGGCGCTGAGGGCCAGCACCGATTCGTCTTCGACGCCACGACTCGATAGCAGATAAATCGAGTCACCCACAACGCTCGGGGTGGAATAGCCATCGCCAATGTCCTTGGCGTGCCAGACCAGCTTGGGGCCACCCTCTGGCCACATGGGCAGGAGGCCCGTTTCCTGAGAGATGCTGTCGCGGTGGACGCCGCGCCACTGGGGCCAGTCCGCGGCGGGCGACCATTGGGGAGTAAGGACAAGCGCAAACAGCATCAGCGAGGCGTATTTCATGGCGGTGCTCCCGGAAAACGATTGAAGTTCGATCGCGCTTCAATGTAGCGTTCGTCGGCTGAGGAAACGAGCGTCCGCGGCGCGGCGCTTTGACAATCGATTGAAGCGGCGACCAAAATGGGCCAACTTGGATCGACTCGTCCGCTTTGCCCTGAGGTGATCGCCCATGTCGTTCGCATATCGCAACGCTCCTGGCGGATTGAGCCGCCGCTCGTTTCTGGCCACCACCAGTTCGCTAGCGGCAGCGGCCGTTTGGTCGTCACGAACCTATGGCGCCGTGCGGCGCAACTTGAAGCTGGCGGATTACCCGTTTCAGTTAGGCGTCGCTTCGGGCGATCCGAGCGCCGATGGCTTCGTGCTGTGGACGCGTTTGGCGCCCAAACCGCTCGAAGGGGGCGGCATGCCGCCGGAGCCGGTCGAGGTGTCTTGGCAGGTGGCGGACGACGAGGGCTTTTCCAAGATCGTGCAAGAAGGATCGACGACGGCCACACCCGAGTGGGCGCACTCGGCGCATGTGGAAGTGAATGGCCTGGCGCCCGATCGGTGGTACTGGTACCGGTTCAAAATGGGGAACGACGAAAGCCCCAAGGCGCGGGCACGCACCATGCCGGCGGCCGGCGCCACGCCCGAGAAGCTGCGGATGGCGTTTGCCTCGTGCCAGCATTATGAGTCGGGATTGTACACGGCCTATGAGCATATGGCCAAGGACGATCTGGACCTGGTGTTCCATCTGGGGGACTACATTTATGAAGGGGGCGCCAGCCCCAAGGGAGTGCGCAAGCACTTGGGCCCCGAGATCATGACGTTGGCCGACTATCGCGGCAGGTACGCCCAGTACAAGACCGACGCGCTATTGCAGGCAATGCACCATCTCGCGCCGTGGATCGTCACCTGGGACGATCACGAGGTGGAGAACAACTACGCGGGCGACATCCCCGAAAGCAAGCAGCCGCGCGAAGAATTCTTGCAGCGGCGTGCGCAGGCGTATCAGGCGTATTACGAACACATGCCACTAAGGCGGTCGTGCTTGCCGAAGGGGCCGGACATGTCGCTCTATCGGCGGGCGTCGTTTGGGCAGCTAGCAGAGTTTCATGTGCTGGACACGCGGCAGTATCGCACCGATCAGCCGCGCAGCGGCGTCAAGCAAACCGACAGCGGCGGGGCGCTCGACCCCAACGGCACGGTGCTGGGCGCCGCGCAGCGCGAATGGCTGGAGCAGGGGCTGGCCGCTTCGCCCGCCAAATGGAACGTGCTGGCGCAACAGATCATGATGGCCCGCGTCGACCGCGCGCCGCACGAAAAGCAGTCGTACAGCATGGATCAATGGCCGGGCTACGAAGTGGACCGCCGGCGGGTCATCAAATATTTGCACGACCGCAAGATCAGCAACCCGGTGGTAATCACCGGCGACATTCATAGCCACTGGGCCAATGAATTGATCGCCGACTTCGACGACCTGGGTTCGCAGAATGTGGCGGTGGAGTTTGTGGGGACCTCGATCAGTTCTGGCGGCGACGGCCGGGCGGAGCCGAGCAAGCTGGCGGAACTGTACGCGGAGAACCCGTTTGTCAAGTTTCACGGTCAGCAGCGCGGCTACGTGCGCTGCACGATCACGCCGGGCGAGTGGCGCAGCGACTACCAGGTGGTGCCGTACATCTCCAGGCCGGGCGCGCCGGTGGAGACCAAGGCGGCTTTCGTGGTAGAAGCCGGGCAGCCGAAGCTGCAGAAGGCGTAGCGGGCAGGGTCGGCATACTCCCTCATAGGCGGGATCGGGGTTATTTCCGCCCGCTGGGCGTGGAATATTCAGGAGCGCGTGCTAGCGTGCGCCGCAAAGGGTATAAGAACACTTGGCGCAGCGGCGGAAGGGGAGGTTGTCTGGCGGATTGCCGCATGATTGTTCTTCGGCGCCGCTCGTATGTGCCGCCGCGCGAAGCGCAGTTTCTTATTCCAAGGTGTGAACGGTTACTCTTCTCGTTAAGGAGATTTCCGATGCGCCGTCAACTCTTGTGGTTGTTGTTGCCATTTGTCGCCTTGTTTGGCCCCGTGTTCCGCCACTCGGAGGTTTTCGCCGATGAGGCGCGTGTGGCCATCTCGGGTCGGGTAGTGGATGCCGATTCTCAGGGCGCGCCGAACGCCCGGGTTCGTGGCATTGCGGACGGTGATCTCACCGAAGCGACCACCGACGGCGACGGGCATTTTGTGCTCAATGTGCTCAAGAAGCGTGCGAAGCAACTTGTCATTATCGCGGAGGATGCTGGTGGCGATCGGCTCGGCACATTCGCGGCCAACCGGAACGATCCCCCAAGCGCTGAGTCTCCCATCCGGATCGAGCTTGCCAAGTGTCGTCGGCTGCCGGTGCATGTCGGGGACGCGGAGGGAAAGCCCGCGGCCGGAGCGCGGGTTGGCGCGCTGATCCACAACGCGCCACTGGTGAGCGCCATAACCGCCACCGATGGCAGCGGCGAGTTGAAACTGCCGGCCGATGTCCCGCTTCAGATGCTCTACGCCACAAAGCCCGGCGAAGGATTCGATTACCGCGTTGTCACCAATCCGCGCGATGACGCGCCTCGCGCGGATTGGCTCAACCAACCACCAGTTCGATTCCAACTCGCCGATTCCAAGACCGTGAAGATCCGGCTGGTCGACGCTGAAGATATGCCGATTGTCGGGACAGAACTTTTCCTTTGGCTGCTCCATAAACCGGGTGAGCCCGATAGCTTTAATTTGGGCTACACGCCAACTGAATTCCGCGCGCTAACGAACGACGCGGGCGTGGCCGAATTTCGTGGCGTGCCAAGCTGGAACGTCCACCCGCTGACATTCTGGCCGACCAACGATCTGTATGTGAGGGAGCGGATTGCGTTTGCCCTGCAGGAACATAGCGACGGCCAACTCACCGCGAAACTGCAGCGCCTGACGCCTCTGGCCGGGCACGTCAGCTTTGCGGACGGTCGGCCTGCTGCCGGAATCAAGGTGCAAGTCGTCGGAAACGGTTACAAATTCGACGGCTTTCACGAAACCGTTACGACGAATGACGACGGCAGCTTCAATTTACGCGTAGCGCCCGATCTTCTGTACATGGTCGCAGTGCAGGACAAGCAATGGGCGTCCGCTGCGATCGACGGGTTGATCGTCAAAAGCGACCAGGTGGTCGACCAATTGCGCTTGGAACTACGGCCTGCCACGCGCGTCCACGGACGAGTCACCGTCGGGCCGGACGAGAAATCAGTCGCCGGTCAAGAAATGAGGCTGCGACACAACGGGCGTAGCCTGCATAACCTCCACGGCGTGGTATTACCGAATCCGGAAGGCAGCACAAAATGGGTCCAACCTGGCATCGGTCGTTTTGCGACGACCGACAAAGAGGGCCGATACGAGTTCTTCGTCGGTCCCGGCAAGTTCGTGCTCGATGGTCCGTCGCAGGTGGAACCCGAGCGATTCGAGGTCGTCGACGAGACGGAATTGGAATTTAATCTCGCAGCGCCGCGGCCGGAGACGGGACCGTTTGCCGGTCGTGTCGTTACCGGTGATCCGCCGCGACCGGTGGCCGGCGCCGTGATCGAAGGAAAGTACCGAGCATTTGTCGAGGGACGTGCCTTGCGTTTGAGGGCGGATGAGCAAGGCCGCTTTGCGGGCGAGCGGTTTTTACATGCCACGGTGCTGCGCGCGACGAACGCTGATGGAGACCTTGCCGGCATTGTGGAAATTGGACCGGATGTGGCGGAAACGACAATCTCGATCGGCCCGCTTGGCGCCGCGAAAGCGCGATTGATCGATGCGAAGACGCGCGACGCGCTGCCCAATTTCGAGGTGCGATGGTTCCGGCGCGTGCATTTGGGAGATAACAAGGCGCCGTCGGAAGCAGCCTGGGGGGGGACCGCCATGACAGATACCGCGGGCTGCTTGGAAATTTCCGGTCTCGTCGTTGGTCAGAAATACTCGCTGACAGTCAGCAGGGGCGACGGAACGTACGCAATATTGCAAGACTTCACGCCGAACGCCGCCGAATTGATTGACATTGGCGATCTGGCGTTAGAGCCGCCGTACGTGCCGCCCACTTTCGAAGAAAATGTGAATAGCGAGCTGAACGCCAACGTAGCTGCGAGCGCGCGGTACGACCAAGCCCTGCAGAAGGCAGAACTTTACAACCAACACCTACTCGTGATCTTTCTGAAGCGCGACACGGCCTTGACTGAAAGCTGGTTCAAGCTGCGATTCGACGATCGTGCGGTAGGAGCCGCGCTCGACAACTTTCAATGGGTCACGGTCGATGCTGAATCGGAATCCGCCGGCGCGCTGGCAGAACGGTTGGGCCTGAAGCTCGATCCGAAGGCTCTGCCCGTATGGCGATTTTGTGATGCATCGGGTGAAGAACTTTTGCAGGCTTCGCTGCCCCGGCTGACGAGTGGCGACGCGCTGGACCAAACCGCGATATTGGAACTGCTTGCCCAGCACGCCCCCGAACCACTCGATGCGCGAGAACTCCTCAAAACCGCCTTGGCGGATGCCGCCAGATCGAACCGGCGAGTGATTGTGCAGGAGACGGCTCCCTGGTGCGGTCCGTGTCATCTCCTGGCGCAATACCTAGAACGTCAGCGTTCGATCTGGGAAAAGGACTACATCTGGGTGCGGGTTGACCAGCGATGGCAGGGGAGCGACGAAGTCATGAATCGGATCAAGGCCGGCAAGCGCAGCGGTATCCCCTGGTATGCGATCCTCGACAGCAGCGGCAAAGTGCTCGCCACCTCGGATGGACCGGACGGGAATATCGGGTTTCCTGGCGCCCCAGCGTCGATCGATCACTTCGTCGCCATGTTCAAGTCCACGATGCAACGAATTAGCGAGCAGGAACTGGCAGCGCTCCGCGAAGGGCTTGCGCACAAGTGACCTGGAGTTGAAAGGTTTGCAATTTGGCTGGCCGTCCATTGGTCTTTGGGCAGCGCATTTTTGCGATGTGCCCGGACCGATGATTGAACTGGCCGTGCGCACGCGGCGCCATGTTACGATTCGAGAATCTCAACGATCGTTCGCTGGATCGCCAACTGGAAATTGGTCTGACGCCTAGCAGTTAAATGGGCGCTGCCGAATCGGCCGGGCTGTTCGCGCAAGACGCGATTTCACGATGCGCTGGCGTTGGACGAGGCTCGCGCCGCCTCGGCGCCGGCCACTTGAGCCAGCAACGTTTGCGACGACTGACCGCGCACTGAGATCAGGCTGGTGGGGGCGCCGGCGCCATATCCCTTGAGCGGGTTGCGCCAGACGATGTGGCCGGTGAACGGGTCCAGGCAATAGATGTAGCCGTTGGTCGAGACGATCAGGCGATCGCCATCCAAGAGCAGCGTGACGTAGCCCGACTCGAGTTTGTTGTTCGACCAGACAATGGCGCCGGTGTCGCGGTCGAGCGCCAAGGCATAGCCGTTGAGACCGACGAAGACGAGTTGATCGAGCGTCATGGTTAGCGATCTCGCGTGCCGGTTGCGATGAGCAGCGCCGCCACCGACGGGCGCCAGCGTCCGCCAAGTCTAACTGGTGGCGCCGCCGGTTGAAAAAAAACGCCGCGCCGCCTGTGGAATTCAGCGACAAAACGTCGGCAGGCAGCTTATATAAGCGGCAATTTATCCACGCATCATCAAGGCTTTAGGAGGGCCAAGTATGGTTTTATGAGAGCTGGCCACACGGCTGGCAAACAGAGGCGAATGCAGGGGAAAGAGGAGACGGAGCGATGCGAAGCTGGACTAGCCACAGCGAATGGTTTCCGCATAGTCGGCCGCAGCCAGCGACTTGCCTGGTGGGTTCGGCAGCCGCCTGCCTGGTGGCGGGCGCAGGGGCGGCTGGCAGCTACCTGTTGGGCGGGTATGCCTGCGCGAGCGGCTTTGCCTTGGTGGCGAGCATTTACTTTGGGGTGGGATTGTTGCACTTGCACGACTGCATCGTCGCGCCGGCGCGGCGCACGCGGCGTCATGCCACGGCGGGCAATCCGGAGGGCGCGCGGCACAACGACACACGCGCGCTGCGCGAATTGTCGCGTCATGGGCTGTTGCCAGGTGAACCGCGCGAGACCAACCGAACCGCGGCATAGTCGACGGAACTTTTCCGAATAGAGATTGCGGCCCGACCGAGACGCGCGTGATGCGAGCGGGACGACTACAATGAAAATGAATCACGGTTAGAGAGGCGAACCCTTGGGCGTGCGGATATTGGTAGTGGAGGACGAGGAATTGATTGCCTCGTCGCTGGTGCGCGGACTGCGCGAAGAAGGAATGACCACGGAATGGGCGGCCGACGGCGATGCGGCCCTGGCGGCGCTGCGCGGGAGCGACTGGGATCTGGTGGTGCTCGATTGGTGGCTGCCGGGGCACGACGGCCTGGAGGTGCTACGCGCCTTTCGGACAAAGAATCGCGAGACGCCGGTGCTGTTTCTGACGGCGCGCGACGCGGTGGCCGATCGGGTGACGGGATTGGACGCGGGCGCCGACGACTACCTGTGCAAGCCGTTTTCGTTCGACGAACTGTTGGCGCGGGTGCGCGCCCTGTTGCGGCGGCGGGAACAGCGCGGCGACGCGGTGCTGGCGTTCGCGGATTTGCGGCTGGACCTTGCGACCCAGCGCGTCGAGCGGGCTGGCAACGCGATTGATCTGAAAGCGAAGGAGTATTCGCTCTTGGTGTACTTCATGCGGAACGTGAACCAGGTGTTGTCGCGCACCCGGCTGTATGAACACGTGTGGGACGAGCGCTTTGACGGTGTTTCGAACACGCTGGAAGTGCATGTGATGGACCTGCGGCGCAAGCTCGAAACACATGGCAAGCGGGTGATTCACACCTTGCGCGGCCGCGGATATCGATTTGGCGATCCGCCGGGGGAATTTTAGCGCCATGCCGCGACGCATGAGTTTGGCGAGCCGGCTGTCGGCGTTCTTTTTGATCGCGCTGGCGATTGCGCTGATCGGCTTTTCGGCGACGCTGTATTGGCTGGCCCGCGACTACATGCGGCAGCAGCTCGATAACCAACTGCTGTCGACTCTCGACATGCTGGAGGCGGCGGTCGATGTCGAGCCGGGGGGATTGGAGTGGGAGCCCGCCGATCGCCGCCTGTCGTGGGGGCTGGAACGGCAGTTTGAGAACATTCGCTGGATCATCGCCGATAGCGCGGGCCAAGTGATCGATCGCTCGCAGAACTCGCGCGACGCGATGGCGCTCGCCCGCTGGCGACCGAGCGACTGGCCCACCGATCCGCCCGACGCGGCGGTGTTTGGCGACTTGCCAGATTGGCGAGCGGCGGCGCGGCGCTTGCGATTGAATGAGTTGTTGCAGAAAGGTCGAACCAGCCCGGAGGACGATGATAGCGACGACGATGTGCAGTACACCGAGTTGTTTGTGATGGTGGGCGTGTCTCCGGCGCCGGTCCAGGCGAGCTTACGTAGCTTGGCGCTGACGGTTTGCGGCTTGTCCGCCGGGTTGTGGATTGTCAGCGCGCTGGTGGGACGCTGGCTGGCGCGCGGCGCGCTGGCGCCCTTGACGCGGATGGCCGTGGCTGCGCGGGAGATACGCGGGGACGACCCGGCGGAACGTCTGCCCGACCCCGGCTCGCGCGACGAACTTCACGATTTATGCGACGCCTTCAATGGCCTCTTGGGTCGATTGCACGACACCATTGAGCGGCAGCGGAATTTTGCGGGGGAGGCGTCGCATCAATTGCGGACGCCGCTGGCCGGCATGCTCAGCCTGATCGAAGTGGTGCGCCGACGCGAGCGACCCGCGGAGGAGTACGAAGTAACGCTGGACCGCGTGCGCGAGGAGGCGACCCGCATGCAGCGGATGGTGGAGAGCCTGCTGTTCTTGGCGCGACCGGAGAACGACGCGATGTCGCTAGCGCTAGAGGAGGTGTCGCTGTCGAACTGGTTGGAGGCGCAAGTCGCTCGCTACGCCGATCATCCGCGGTATGGCGATTTGAAACTGACGGTCGAGCCGGTGGCGGCCCGCACGCATCCGGGGCTACTCGCGCAGATGTTCGATAATCTCTTGGACAACGCGCTCAAGTACAGCGCGCCGGGGACGCCGGTGCGGATCGAACTGACGCGCACCGGGGCGAAAGTCTTGCTGGTGATCCGCGACGCGGGCTGCGGCATCGCCGATATCGACTCGCGGCAGTTGTTCGTGCCATTTTTTCGCGCGGCGAGTTCGCGCCGCCAGGGAATCAAGGGAGTCGGGTTGGGATTGGCGATTGTCAAGCGAATCGCCGACCGGTTGGGGGCGACGGTGCGCGTGGCAAGTCAGCCCGGCGTTGGCACTACTGTGGCGATTGAGTTGCCCGAGGCGCGCGAACAATCGCCGTGGCTGGTTTCGACCGGTGGCCCCGACGGGAGCGGCGGCAGCGTCTGGAGCTAGCGCTCGATCTGACCGCGATGCGCGCCAGCGGAGCTGATGGCGCCAGCAGTTGGCGCCGCATGGATTGCCTGATCGGCATAGTTTCGCGCGCAGGTCGCCAAGGTGGGCAAAGATTGGCGATTGTGAGCCGCGCCGCGCAAGCCACCAGTGGAGTTTGGCCGATGTAGCGATAGCAGGGATTGTTCCGTACGCGCAGGGAGGCGCGGCATGGATCGATGGAAGCGTGAACGAATGACTCAGCGGCTGGCGGCAGTGCTGTTGGCGTGGTCGGCGATTGCGCTGAGCGGCCCCGCGCGTGGCCAAACCGCGGGAGTCGAGCCGCCGCGTCGGTTGCCGCCGATCGATGCGCCCGCCTTGGGACCACTGGCGCCATACGCGCCGGCAGCGGCATCGATGCCGGCGAGCGCCGCCGCCCCGATCTCGGCGACCGGCGCCGCGCCTGCCGCCGCGGCGCGGGAAGGACAGCGCTATGCTTGGATACCGTCGGGCGGAGCGCATGCCATCACGCCGCATCCGAGCGTCCGCGCCGGCGTAGCGCCCGCCGCGCCGAACCAAGCGCCGTGGATGAGCGGAACGCCGCACGATCAATTTTGTTTACGGCCGAGCTATCGCTACAACGGCGCGGGAGGTTACCTGCACGTGGCGACGCCCAACGAGCAGTACTCGATCAACCTGCAAAACCAGCTAACGCTCGACGGCACCTTCTACGATCAGTCGGACATGCCGACCGATCAGAAGGGCTTTTGCATGCCGTTCACGCGTACTTACCTGTTTGGCAACATCACTCCCGAGTGGCAGTATCAGATCGCGACGCAGGCGTTCTTGGGGCAGTTCAACATTCTGGACGGCTTCGTCAACTGGCATTGGGGGGACGAGTTCAATGTGCGCATCGGGCGCGGCCTGAGTCCCATGCTCTATGAGTACTACGCGTTTTCGCCCGCCTGGGAACCGGTGATCACCAACTCGGTGGTGTTTCAATTGGCGGGGCGACGCCAGGAAGGGGTCATGTTGTCGGGCAACGTGCTCGATGGCACGTTGCAGTACCAGGCGGGAGTGTTCAATGGGGTGTCGGGCGCGTTCTTCGACTTGGATCGAAGCGTCGATTTTCTGGGCTCAGCGACGGTCACGCCGTGGGCCGGGACGAACTCGGCCGTCGACTGCCTGGGGCTGGGCGTGAGCGTGCAAACCGGCCAACACAACTATGCGCTCAATCAAACCGGCAGCGCGTGGACCAATGGGGCGGGCGAGCCGAGCACCAACATCAACTACATCACGTCGTCGGGCGTGCCGTTTTTTGAGTACAACCAGAACACCGCAGCCGACGGCACGCAATCGAAGGTGGCGCCGCACTTCTTTTGGTATGGCCGCTTCAGCGTGCTGGCGGAGTATCTGTACAGCACACGCCAATTGGCCCTGGGGGCAACGCGGGGGAGCGCGGTGCAGCAAGGCTATTACGTAAACGCCTCCTACTTTTTGACGGGCGAGCGGTATCACGGCAACGGCCTGGCAGGCTATACCACGGTCATGCCGCTACGTCCCTTTTTGCCGTCGCAGGGCCTGCATGGCCCTGGCGCCTGGGAAGTGGCCGCGCAATTTTCGCAATTGCGGCTGGACGACGACAACTTTCGCTTTGTCACCACGCCTAATCGCTACGCCAGCCGCGTCGATCAATTGATGATCGGCGTCAATTGGTGGCCGACGCGCTATGTGCGAATGAGCCTCGACAACGTGTTTACCTGGTTCGATCGGGCGATCCCGCTGGGAGACAACGCCCCCACCGATCAGTTCAACACGGTGTGGTGCCGCGCGGCGATGTTTTTCTAGTCGCGCAGCGCGCGGGCCGAACGGCAAGTTAGCGCCGATGCGCGCAGAGACCAAAAGCTCTTTCAAGATGCACGGCCGCGATGGTGAGCCAACTGGCGAGCACAAAGGGGGCGGTCAGGGTTTCCAAACCGATCAGGGGAAACCATTCGGTGACGAACACCGAGAGGGCGGCGGCGACGATTGGCAACAGGATGGAAGGCCGATAGAGTGCCAGCGCCATCGCGGCCAGCGTGGAGTTGTAGCTGTAAATGCCGACGGCAATGCTCGTGGCCGGATCGTTGCGCCAGTTGGCGATCAGAACGCCAATGGCCGAGCCGATCACGGCCCAGAAGGCGTCGCGCCATTCGTTGAGCAGAATGCCAATCAAGAACAGCACCCCGGTGATCGCGCTGGCCTGGAACATCACCTGAGCAATGCCGTCGGCGATGGTCATCGGCAATGGCACATCAGACACCGCCGCGGCGGCGGGTTCGGCCGGCGCTCCCATTTGGCGCAAAGCCGCGAGCGCCACCCAGGTGGTGACAATAAACGGCGCGGTGTAGCTGGGAAACGACAGGTGGCGGCGCATGGCGTGCGTGACCACGGCCGACGCGGCGGCGGCCAGGAGAGTCACCAGAAGCGTGACTGCCACGGGGCGATCGTAGAACAGAACAGCCACACCCACCAACGCGGCGTTAAAGCCGTATAGGCCACGTTCGATGTCGCGACGTGGAAAGCGCAGCGCATACGCGGTGAGCGTGCCGACTGCCGAACCGATCAGGGCGCCGGCGGCCATCTTGAGGGACGAGCAGGCCAGGCCGGCGACAAAAAACGCGCCGGTCCAAGCGCTCTCTTGAAACATCACCTGACCGACGCCGCGCAGGAAGATGCGGCCCCAGTCGCGCAGGTTGAGTTGATCTTCTTCCATGGCCACTCCAAAAACCAAATACATCAATGGCGCGCTAGCGCCGAGAAAATATAGCTCATGCGGATTGCGCGGGCTGCGCATGTTGTGAAACGGCCAGTGAAGTTGGCGCAGGTCGCGGCGCTAGTTTGCAACTGGGGAGAGCGGCGGTAACATACCGGTCGAGGGGCCGGCGCCAAAGGGTTGATTGACTATGGCGCCGGGCATGTGGCAGCGAAGTGAACCAGGGCGTTGCGTGCGCCACGACCAGGCGCCGGGTCGACAGGGCGAAGCGCCGCGTGACAGAGCGCCAGCGCGAGGAGGGCGTATGCATTTGACACCGCGAGAGATCGAGAAGGTGCTCATCTATTCGATGGCCGAGATCGCGCTGAAGCGGAAGGCCAAGGGGTTGAAGCTAAATCATCCCGAAGCGATGTCCGTCATCTGCGCGGCCGCGATGGATGGCGCGCGCGAGGGGCAAACCGTAGAAGATGTGATGCGCACCGCCGCGCAAACGCTGACCCGCGACGATGTGATGGAGGGGGTCGTGGAGATGATTCCCTTTGTGCAACTGGAGGCGGTGTTCACCGACGGCAGCAGGCTGATCACGGTCCACGAGCCAATCAAATGACTTGATCGCCGACGGTGGCGGTGAAAGGAAGATCATGGCCGCGAAAAAAGAACCTCAGTCCGAAGACAAAACAGGTTGGCTGCGTGAAAGGGAAGCCGCGCCACAGGCCAAGACCGAAGCGGCCGCGCTCGTGGGGGGGTTGGTGCTAGCCAAGGGAGATATTGAGCAAAATGTGGGCCGGCCGACGCTCGCGATCAAGGTGCGCAACACGGGCGATCGACCGATTCAGGTGGGATCGCACTTTCACTTTTTTGAGACAAATCGAGCGTTGGAGTTTGACCGGCCAGCGACGTTTGGCATGCGGCTCGACATTCCCGCGAACACGGCGATTCGGTTTGAGCCGGGAGACGTGAAAGAGATCACGCTGGTTCCCTTTGCTGGCAAGCGGCACGTCTATGGCTTCAACAACTTAGTCGATGGCTGGACGGGGGGCGGCCCTAAGCCAGGGTATCAGCCCAATTTCATTCGGGCGGTGGAGTTGGCCGATCAGCTTGGTTTCAAGTCGAAGCAGGTTCCCTAGCGCAGCAGGACAATAGGCGCCATGTCGAAGATTTCTCGCAAGCAGTACGCCGATTTGTTTGGTCCCACCACTGGCGACAAGATTCGCCTGGGGGACACCGATTTATTCGTGGAGATCGAACAGGATCTGCGCGTTTACGGGGACGAACTGCAATATGGCGGCGGCAAGACGCTGCGCGACGGCATGGGCAGCGACAATCATCTTACCTGCGAGGCGGGCTGCCTCGACCTGGTGATCACCAACGTCACGATCATCGAACCGCTGCTGGGCGTCATCAAGGCGGATGTGGGCATCAAGGACGGACGCATTGTTGGCATTGGCAAGGCGGGCAATCCCAGCACCATGGAGGGGGTGACGCCGGGGCTGGTGACTGGCACCGGCACCGACGCCATCTCGGGCGAGCACTTGATACTGACCGCCTCGGGCATGGACACGCATGTGCATTACATTTGCCCGCAGCAGGCGTACATGGCGCTGAGCAACGGCATCACCACGCTGTGGGGGGGCGGCATTGGCCCGGCCGACGGCAGTAATGGCGTGACATCGACCAACGGTCCATGGAACCTGGCGATGATGCTGCGGGCGATTGAGGGTCTGCCGCTGAACATTGGCCTGTTGGGCAAGGGGAACTGCTCTGGCAAAGGGCCGCTGGTGGAGCAACTGCGCGGCGGCGCGGCGGGCTTTAAGGTGCATGAAGATTACGGCTCGACGCCCGGGGCGATTCGCAGCGCGCTCAACGTGGCCGATGAATACGACGTGTCGGTTTGCATCCACACCGACACGCTCAACGAAGCGGGTTACGTGGAAGACACCATCGCCGCGATCGACGGCCGGACCATTCACACCTATCACAGCGAAGGGGCGGGGGGCGGTCACGCGCCCGACCTTTTGAAGGTGGTGGCCGAGCACAACGTGCTGCCCAGCTCGACCAATCCCACCTTGCCATGTGGCGTGAACTCGGTGGCCGAGTTGTTCGACATGATTATGGTGTGCCATAACCTGAATCCGAAGATTCCCTCGGACGTGGCTTTTGCCGAAAGCCGAGTGCGGGCCGAGACGATCGTGGCCGAGAGCGTGCTGCACGACATGGGCGCCATTTCGATGATTGGCAGCGACGCGCAGGCAATGGGGCGAATCGGCGAAACGTTTCTGCGGGCCATTCAAACCGCCGACATTATGAAGAAGGCTCGCGGCGCGCTGCCCGAGGACGCCCAGAACAACGACAACTTTCGCGTGCTCCGCTATGTGGCGAAGGTGACGATCAACCCCGCGATCGCGGCGGGGGTGGCGCACCTGTTGGGCTCGGTGACGCCGGGCAAGGTGGCCGATCTGGTCTTGTGGGAGCCGGCGTTCTTTGGCGCGAAGCCGAAGATGGTGCTCAAGGGGGGCGCCATTGTGTGGGCCAATATGGGAGATCCCAACGCATCGCTACCGACCTGCCAGCCAATGTTCTACAGGCCGATGTTCGCGGCGTTTGGCAGCGCGCTGCAGCAGACGTCGATCACGTTTGTCTCGCGCGTGTCGTATGACGAAGGCATCGCCGAGCGGTTGGGCTTGAAACGCGTGGTCGCGCCCGTGCAGGGAACGCGGGTGCTGACCAAGGACCACATGGTGCGCAACGCCTTCTCTCCGCAGATCGAAGTGAATCCGCAGACCTTCGCCGTCACGGTTGACGGCGTGCATGCGACTGTGCAGCCGCCCAAGAGCATCGCGCTCAACCAGCTTCATTTTTTCAGTTGACGCGCGGCCTAGCGCAAGGAGCGAGTGATGATTCTGGTCGAAGCGGTGATTGGAAATGTGAACGATTCGGCGTGGCGCGAGCGGGTGAGCGGCGCGACGATCGACGAATTGCGGCTGGATCAATGGCAGGCGCAGAAGAACCGCTTTCGCCGAGAGACCGAGGGGGGCGCGGAACTGGCCGTTTCGCTCGACCGCAACAGCCATCTGCACGACGGCGACATTCTGACCTGGGACGAGAACGCCCGGCGGATGGTTGTGGCCCGCATCGAACTGCAAGACGTGCTGGTCATTCAATTGAATGAGTTGCTGGGCCAACCGGCCGAATTACTTGCCCGCACCTGCGTCGAACTTGGGCACGCGCTGGGGAACCAGCATTGGCCGGCGGTGGTGAAAGGGACGACGGTGTATGTGCCGTTGACCGTGGACCGCAAGGTGATGGCTTCGGTGATGAAGACGCACGCCTTTGGCGGCATCAGCTACGACTTTGTGGCCGGGCGCGAAGTGATACCTTATTTGGCGCCGCACGAGTCGCGGCGCTTGTTTGGCGGGGCCGACAGCACGCCGCACACGCACCACGCTGGCGCCGGCCACGCGCACGAGCAGCACCATCATCACACGCACTGACAACGCGAGCGGCCTGCCCGACACCGTACGGCTTGTGCGCGCGCTGCAGTTCGGGGATTCCGTGCTGCCGGTGGGGGCGTTTTCGTTCTCCAACGGGCTGGAAGCGGCCGTGCAGTTGGGCATGGTGAGCGATCTGGAAACGCTGCGCGGCTTTGTGACGACAGCGGTCGAACAATCGGCCACGTCGGACGGAGTGGGCGTATTGCACGCGTTTCGCGCGGCAGCAGCAGGCGACATGCCGCGCGTCTTGCTGGTGGACCAGGCGGTGCATCATCGCAAGTTGAATGAGGAAATGCGGCTGATGACGGTGCGGATGGGGCGCAAGCTGGCGGAAATGGCGACGCATGTGGCGCCGTCGCCGCTGGTGGCCCAGTGGTTGGCGGCGATACAAGATGGCAGCGCGCCAGGAACGTATCCGGTGGGACAGGCGCTGGTGTTCTCTTCGCTGGGCTTGGCCGAGCACGACGCCTTTGGGGTGAGCCAATACGGTTTGGCGTCGATGATGCTGGGGGCGTCGCTGCGCTTGATGCGCATTAATTACCTGGACGTACAACAATTGTTGTTCGAGTTGAATGGCCACGTCGACGCCGCCTATCAGCGGGTGTGCGAGTGGGAACTGGCGGATATGGCTGCGTTTTCGCCGCTGTTCGACATTGCCGCGGCCGCCCACGTGAAGGCGCATGTGCGAATGTTCATGAATTGAGGCGAACTATCTTCGCCACCGACCAGAGATCTTGCAACAAGAGGCAATTGCCATGAAGAAAATCACGCGCATTGGAGTGGGGGGGCCTGTCGGCTCGGGCAAGACGGCCATCATCGAGGCGATGGCGCCGACTTTGATCGAAATGGGGGTCAAGGTGCTCATCATCACCAACGACGTGGTGACGACCGAGGACGCCAAGCATGTGCAGCGCACGCTCAAGGGAGTCTTGATTGAGGAGCGGATCCTTGGCGTGGAGACGGGCGCCTGCCCACACACGGCGGTGCGCGAAGACCCGAGCATGAATCTGGCGGCGGTGGAGGACATGGAGTCGCGCTTTCCCGACACCGATCTGGTGTTGATTGAGAGCGGCGGCGACAACCTGACGTTGACGTTCAGCCCGGCGCTGGTCGATTTCTTTATTTATGTGATCGACGTGGGCGCGGGGGACAAGATTCCGCGCAAAAACGGGCCGGGCATCACGCAGTCGGATATTCTGGTGATCAACAAAACCGATCTGGCGCCGCACGTTGGCGCCAGCCTGGAAGTGATGGATCACGACTCGCGCCTGATGCGCGGCAAGAAGCCGTTTGTGTTCACCAACTGCAAGACGGGCGAAGGCATACCGCAGTTAGTGAGCCTGATTCGCGAGAATGTGCTGTTCGACTTGAAGCTGCCTACGGGGTGACGCATGCGGCCCTGGGACGGCGCGCGCGAATTGGCGCCTTATCAAGACGAACCACCGCAATTGCCCAGCGGATCGTTTGGCAAGAACGCTTGGCTGCGCTTGGCGTTTGAGCGACGCGGCGAGCGGACGGTTTTGACTGAGGCGTTTCGCCGCGCGCCGCTTATTGTGCAGCGCGCGCTGTATTGGGATGAGGAAATGCCGGGCCTGCCGTGCGTGTTCATCATCACCAACTCGGGGGGAATCTTGCAGGGGGATCGCTACGAGATCGAAATGGAACTGGCGGCCGGGGCCCAGGCGCACGTCACTACGCAAGCGGCGACGAAGATCCATGAAATGGACGCCAACTTCGCCGCGCAGTCGCAACACATCTCGCTGGCCGACGGCGCGTATCTCGAGTATCTGCCCGACCCAGTGATTCCGCATCGGCACGCGCGTTTTCACACGCACACCACCGTTTCGATCGCGCCCTCGGCCACGCTGCTCTACTCCGAGATCATCATGGGCGGACGCAAGTATTATGGCGACGGCGAGTTGTATCAGTATGATTTGTTTTCATCCACGGTCAGCGCGGCGCGCGAAGAGCGCGAGTTGTTCGTGGAGAAGTTCTTGATTGAGCCGGCGCGAAACGAATTGCGGCAGCCGGGAAGCATGGGGGCGTTCGATGTGTTTGGCAACGTGCTACTGCTGACCCCCAAGGCGCACGCCGACGCGATCTTTGCCGAGACGCCGGCCGAGTGGCGCCCTGAGGAGGGTTGGGCGGCGGGGGCCAGCCGACTGCCGAACGACGCCGGCCTGATCTATAAGGTGCTCGGCGCCGAGGCGCATCTGGTCAAGGCGCGCGTGCGGGAGTTCTGGTCACGCGTGCGGCCGATTGTGGCGGGCGCCGCCGTGCCGGCGGAATTTCCCTGGCGCTAGTTGCGATCGCTCTCGATCGGATCGACCGCGCGCTCGCGCACCTCGACGCCGTCGACGGTTGGCACAAGCTGAATCAACTTGTCGGCGTATTGTTCGAAGATCGAAATGTCGTGGTGACTGATCATGATGACCTGAAAGCCGAGCGCTTGGCCGGCGTCGCGCACGATCTTGACCAGCCGGGGAACGAGATCGGGGCGGAGCCAGCAATCTTGCTCGTCGAGGACGAGAAAGCGACGGTGGAGAGTATCGTCGAGGGTGGCCAAGGCGAACATCCGCAGGCCCACACTGAGGATATTGGCGACGGAGCCCCCCTGCCCTTGCATGATGTCTTCTTTGTTGCCGTCGCGCTCGATCCAGAACTCGACCGACGCGGCCTTGTGTTTGAAGCCCGCCTCGGCGCGGAGTCGAATGGGCTGCTCCAAGACCTCGGAGAGCGCGATGGTGAGTTTTTCCTCAACGACGCGCAGCAATTGTTGAAATAGTTGCTCGCTGATCTTTTCGAGCGCCTCGGAGACTTTGGGCGCCAGTTCCAGATAGCGGTTCAGCTCGTCGAATTGTTTTGCCAACCGGCGCGATTCGCGGACGCGCTGCTCGCGCGCGGCGACCAGGCGATCGACGCGTTTGCGCGCCGCTTGCGGAGCGGTAGGCAACAGTTGGGGCGTGGTCACGAGGGGGCGCCCTCGGCCGCCGGATCGGCTTCGGTCGCGGCAAATCGCGACTCGACTTCAGACAGGTCGGCGTCGATCTGATCGAGCGACTTTTGATACTCGGCGCGTTTGGCCTCGTTTTCGGACTTCATCTCGGCCAGCTTTTCTTGCAGCGCGGCCAGATCGTCGGTGCCGTACTTTTCGCGGGCTTCGGCCTGTAGCTCGTCGAGACGGCGGCGAGCGGTCTTGAGCTCGGTTTCGGTTTCGATCTTCTTGCGATGCAGCCGCTGATAGCGATCTTGCAACTGCTCCATACTCTGGGGTTGTTCGGCGCTCGGCGGCGCGGTGGATTGCGTAGCGGCCCGCTTACTCATGTGCTGTGACCTCGTTTGCCAGGGAGAGAATTTCGGCGGCGACATCGCCTTCCAAGGTAGCGACGTTCTGCTTCAAGAAGTCGATCAAGCCGGCGCCGCTGGCGGTGCGGCGCGCCTGCAATTCGGCCAGCCCGGCGACAAACGCCGATTGGCTGTCGACCGGCGCGTCGTCGGCCACCGCCGGATGAAAGACCTCGTCGAACGGCCGATGCGGCACTTCGATATGCGAGCAAAGATACGCCTCCTTGCTCACGTCGATGCGCAACACGGCGGGCGTGTGATCACAGGTGGCGTCGCTGCGGGAGCGGCGACTAATGTTGCCGGGCGTGAGCCAGAGCGTGCCGCCGGTTTGAATATCTTCGAGACGACGGTGGATGTGGCCATTCACCACCAGATCGACGCCCGGAATTTCGACCGGCACGACGCGCCCGGCGTCGTAGCCCGGGATCAAGATGTCGTGATGCGCCAGCCACACCACCAGCGGCGGTGCGGCGTCGCCGTTGCGCTGGGGGTCAAACTGCTTAAGTAAGGGACAGCGGTAGGAGGAGCCGCCAACCACCACCGAGCGGCCATTCATCTCGCCGCGCCAGGGGGACGCTTCGTCGACTAACCGCAGGCGACCGGCGCGCACCAACAAGCTAAGCGAATCGTGGTCGCAGAGGGCAGGGTCGGCGCAGTCGTGGTTGCCGTACAGGCCGATGATCTCGCCGGTGAACAGCGACAGCAGTTCGCCGATCATCCACGTGGGGTTGTCGCGCGGTTTGTCGAACAGGTCGCCCAGGATGATCGGCAGCAGCCGCTCGCCACGCGCGTAGTCGAGGCACCAGGCGAGCTTATCGAGAATGACGCGCGGGTATTCGTCCTTGCGGTGGCCGGGCACGCGGCCTTCGAGATGCGGGTCGCCAATCAATAACAGTCCCTGATAGTCGCGCTCAGCCATGCTGATGCTCCGGGCGGCCGCTGGCCGCGCTGGCAAGGAGCGCATCACCATCGATCGGCGAGCCGCAGGTGGGGCACACGCCTTGATCGGCGGCCCAGCGGCGCAGATCATCGGCGGCGGCGGCCAGGTCGGCCGCGGACTCGGCGAGCACGGATTCCAACTCGGCGAGCGCGACGGTCGCCTGACTCCAGTGGTCCAAGTGTCGCGCGATCTCGCTGGGATCGGCTAGCGCCGGCAGTGGCTCGACTCTGCTAACGATGTCAAGCTGGCTGGCGTGCTGGCTGGCAAGACGCCCGGCATCCCTCATCGCCGAGATCAGGCCCGCCAAGGCGACCTCGTCGGACGTTGCCGGCGGCTCGGTGAGCGACCGCAAGACCGACTCACGCTGCCGATCGCTATGTTCGTTGCGCTGCGCAACCGTCAAATGTTGAATCAATCGTTCCAGCGCGAGGACGTCTTCCAGCGGTGGAGGAGGCGACAATTGAACGGCGGCCGCTGACAGATCGGCCAAGCGGCTTGATTGGCGCGCTAGCTTGCCGATATTCGTCGCGAGAGTTTGCAGCGGGACTTCGTCGGCCAATTCTGGCGGCGCCGCGACAGCGTCCAGCGCCGCGGAACGCTGCGCGGCAAGCTGGCAGTTCCGATCCGCGGCGTGCAGGGCAGCACAGAGCGCGGCCAGTACGCCCGTGTCGGCGAGGATTGGCGGGGACGCCAGCGGCGCAAGTGAAGTGACATGTTGATCGAGTTGATCTGTGCGAAGGGAGTGAACCTGCAACGTCCGCAAGGCGACGGCGGCAGCGTCAACCCGCGTTTGCAGTGCGACCAGTTGACGATGTTCGGCCTCAAGCGACTCAACGCGCGCTTCCAGATCGACAGCCGGTTCAAGCGTCTCCAACTCGGCGCTCAGGGCCAGCGAACGTTGTTCGAGCAGCTTTTTCTCGCGTTGCTTTTCTTGGCTGCGTTCGCGATGGAGGCGCTGCATTTCGACCAAACGACTGGCGTCGGACGACGAGGCGAAGAATTGCGCGGCGTGCGACGCCGGTGAATTGATCAGAAACAGCGGCGCCTTTTGTTCGCCAAAATGAATATCGAACGACTCTTTGTCGCTGACCGGCACCTCTGGCAGGCGTAGCAGTTGGTGCAACTGGTCGGGAATGCCGGTCTTGAGGCGATCGAACGGCGTATCGTCGATTAAGTAGCTGGTCGAATCGTTGCGGCGCCGCCAGCGAATCTTATGACCGTCGCTGGTATGCACCTCAACCGAACATTCCTTGGCGCCGTGGCGAACGACGTGCTTGTTTCGCCCGTTCTGGCAGAGCACTTTGAGGGCGGCCACCAGCGCGCTCTTGCCGCAGTTGTTGGGGCCCACGATCACGGTAAGCCCGGCGGCGGGCTCGATCACCGTGTGCTCGTGCGACATGAAGTTGCGCAGTTCGATGCGCGTGATCAATTCGACATTCCTTGACGCCTGGGGCCAGCAAAGGGCCTGCCCCGAGGGTTTTAGGATGACATGTGTAGACGAGGTTGCAAGAGGCCCTTTCCACAAGGCGCCGGACAAATGTTTCCCTTTTGGGGCGGACGAGCGCAAACTATCTGTCTCAGCTAGGGGGAGTTGTTGTCGTAATCGTCTACCGAAGCTTGGGAGCGCTCGTATCATGCGGAAGTTTTTGATCCGCGGCTCGTTGATTGTGCTGGTACTGCTGTTGGCTGCGGTGGCCACGGGGGCCTGGTGGGTGCGAAGGCAAGTCGCCAGCAGTTTGCCACAGCTTGACGGCGAACTCCTGCTGCCCGGTCTGCGCGAGCAGGTGGTGGTGGAGCGCGACGGGCTGGGAGTGCCGACCATCCGCGCCAAGAACCGCGAAGACCTGGCGTACACGGTAGGCTTTCTGCATGGGCAGGAGCGTTACTTTCAGATGGATTTGTTGCGACGCAATTCGGCGGGCGAGTTGGCCGAGATGATCGGCCCGGCGCTGGTGGATCATGATCGCGAAGTGCGCATCCATCGATTTCGGCAGGTGTCGAAGGCCGTGGTGGAAGCGGCGTCGCCCGAGGAGCGAGCAATTGGCGAGGTGTATACGCGCGGCGTGAACGACGGCTTGGCGGCCTTGGGCAACTTGCCGTTTGAATACCTGGCAATGGGGATCACGCCCAAGCCATGGACCTCCGAGGACACAGTGTTGGTGTCGTTTTCGATGTATCTCGATCTGCAAGGAAGTGATGCCCGACACGAGGCTGCGCACAGCTTGCTGGCGGCGACCCTGCCGGGGGAGATGGCCGACTTTCTGGCGCCGCGCGGCACCGAATGGGACGCGCCGCTGGATGGCGAAGTGTTTGCCACGCCAGCAATTCCGGGACCGGAGGTGTTTGACTTGCGCCAAGAACCGATCGTCAAAGCGGTGGCGCTCGTTGAAAGGCCGCAGCCCGCCTTGTCGATCTTTAACTGGAACGACCCCGACCGCCATTTTGGCGCGCACCTGGGGAGCAACAATTGGGCGGTGGCGGGAACGCACACCAAGCATGGCGGCGCGATTGTGGCGGACGACATGCACCTGGGAATCGCCGTGCCCAACATTTGGTATCGCGCGAGGTTTGTATGGCCCGATGAGAACGGCGGCGAAAACAGTATCACTGGCGTGACACTGCCGGGCGCGCCCGCCATTGTGGTCGGCAGCAACGGGCATGTGGCCTGGGGATTCACAAACAGCGAGGGGGATTGGGTCGATTTGGTGGTGATCGAACCCGACCCGAACGATCCCGAGTCGTATCTCACGCCCGACGGTCCACGCAAGTACGAGCATCACCAAGAGACGATCGCGGTGGCGGGTCAACCCAGCGAGACGCTCGAAATTGTGTCGACCATCTGGGGACCGATCATTGACAAGGACAGTCAGGGGAGGTCGCGAGCGCAGCGCTGGGTGGCGCATGATCCCGAGGGGGTGAATCTGCACCTCATGAGCCTGGAACGGGCAAAGACTCTGGAAGAGGCGATGCGGATCGCCAACCAGTGTGGATCGCCGGCGCAGAACTTCACCGTGGCGGACAAAGACGGCCGCATTGGCTGGACGATCATGGGGCGGATGCCGCGGCGCGTGGGGTTCGATGGCCGACTGCCCGGCTCTTGGGCCGATGGCACGCGCCGCTGGGATGGCTGGCTGGAACCGGAGGAGTATCCCAAGGTGGTGGCGCCGCCGGAGGGACGCATCTGGACCGCCAACGCGCGCGTGGTGAGCGGCGACATGTACAAGACGTTGGGCGACGGCGGCTACGACCTGGGGGCGCGAGCCAAGCAAATTCGCGACGATCTCTTGGCAATCGACAAGGCCAGCGAAGCGGACATGCTGAAGATTCAGCTTGATGATCGCGCGCCATTCTTGGAGCGCTGGCAGAAGTTGCTGCTCGACACCTTGAACAGCGAGGCGGTCGCCAACCGGCCCGAGCGACAGGAGTATCGAGACTTCGTCGAAAAGTGGGGCGCGCGGGCAGCGGTCGACTCGGTGGGCTATCGGCTGGTGCGAGAATTTCGGATTGCCGTGACGGACGAGATATTCGAGCCTGTCACGGCGCGCTGCCGCGCGGTAAAGCCCGACTTCAAGCTGTCGCGGCTGGAGTTTTCAGAAGGACCGGCATGGCGACTGGTCAGCGAGAAGCCGGCGCACCTGCTCAACCCAAAGTTCAAGAGTTGGGACGAACAAATCTTATCGGTTGTCGATCAACAGATTGACGAAGCGACCGCCGATGGCGCCAAGCTAGCGGATTACACCTGGGGCGCGTTCAACACCGCCAAGATTCAACACCCGCTGAGTCGCGCCGTGCCGAGGCTGTCGCGCTGGCTCGACATGCCGGCCGAGCCGCTGTCGGGCAGCCCATCGGACATGCCGAGGATTCAAACGCAAAGTGCCGGCGCGTCGCAGCGGATGGCGGTGTCTCCCGGACGCGAGAGCGAAGGCTATTTTCACATGCCGTGCGGTCAGAGCGGGCATCCGCTATCGCCTCACTATGGAGACGGGCACGCCGCTTGGGCGCATGGCGAGAAGACCCCTTTCTTGCCCGGGAAGACAGTGAACACTTTGGTATTGAAGCCGGCCAAGAGTTGACGCGCCTACAAGCAGAACTTCGCCGGCGCGGTGGTGTTCAGGTAGTTTGGCCTAACTCTCATGAGCTTGTTCAAGGGACTTTTCATGCCGTCTCGCATTGCTGTCGCAACAGTGGCGCTATTGAGCCTGGTCACGCTGCCGGCGCTGGCCGAGAACTGGCCGCAGTTTCGCGGACCCAATGCGGCCGGACTGCCCGAGGGTACGCATCTGGCGACCGATTGGGGGCCGAACCAGAACATTGCCTGGAAGGTCGATCTGCCCGGGGCGGCGTGGTCGCAGCCGATCGCCTGGGGCGACCGCATCTATTTGACGACTGCGGTGACCGAAGATCAGTCGATGCCGGCGGTGGGTCAGGCGGGAGGCGGCCGGCGCGCGGGAAGCCGCAGCGAAGCTACCACGCCGAAGTCCGCCGCCGACGATCCAGAGACCAAGGCCGATAGCAAAGCCGACAAGCCGCGCGAACGCTCTGGGCGAGGAAATCCGCATGGCAGCGTCGGACAGTCCGACAAGGTGTTTCAATGGCATGTGCTGTGCCTGGATCGAAAGACAGGCAAGGTGCTGTGGGATCAAACGGCGCACGAAGGCAAGCCGACGTTGCCGATCCATCGGACGAACACCTACGCCTCGGAGACGCCCGTCACCGACGGCGAACGCGTGTACGCCTACTTTGGCATGACCGGACTGTATTGCTACGACATGGAGGGCAAGCTGCTGTGGAAGAAGGACCTGGGTAATTTTCCGATGATGTTTGGCTGGGGGACCGGTAGCTCGCCGGCGCTTTACGAAGATCGGCTATTCATTCAATGCGACAACGAGCGCGAGTCGTTTCTGGTGGCGCTCGACAAGCGCAGCGGCGATGAATTGTGGCGCGTGGAGCGCGAGGAAAAATCAAACTGGTCGACGCCGTTCATTTGGAAGAACAAGGCGCGCACCGAACTGGTGACGGCTGGCGGGCGCCAGATGCGGGGTTATGACCCGGCTGACGGCAAGTTGCTGTGGGAAATGGCGGGCGTGCGGGGCCGCTGCTCGGCGACGCCGGTCGCCAGCGACGAGTTGTTGTATCTTGGCGTTGGCGGAGGGCCTGGCGGACTGGGGCCATTGGTCGCGGTGAAGGCGGGCGCCAGCGGCGACATTTCGATTGGCAAAGAAGAAACTTCCAACGCCGGAGTGGCGTGGAAGATTCAGCGTTCGGGGCCGCCCATGGCCTCGCCGCTCTTGTATGAAAACTGCCTGTACATCCTGGATCAAGGGGGCGGCATCGTCGGTTGCTATGACGCGGCGACCGGCAAGGAGCATTACCGCCAACGGATCGACGGCGCCAGGAGTTTTACCTCGTCTCCCTGGGGATACGACGGCAAAGTGTTCTGTCTCGATGAGGACGGCCAGACCTTTGTGTTGGCGCCGGGACCGGAACTGAAGGTGCTTGACACCAACAAACTGGACGACACCTTTTGGTCGAGCGTGGCGGTGGCCGGCGACCTGCTGCTGTTGCGCGGCGTTGACGCACTGTACGCGATCGGGCCGAAGGCCAATTGAAGCGCGCGCTGCGCGGCCCCCCCTGCCCTGCCTTGCCGCTGGTCGGAGCGGCGTGAGTTTACTCTGCTGCAACGCTGAGCAGACCATTCATCACCATCCAATGCCCCGGAAACGAGCAAAGGAAGGGATATTGGCCGGGCTGCCGCGGCGCGTGGAAGTAGATCACAAACTCTTGAGTCGGTGGGACAATGTCGGTGTAGGCAAGCACATCGTCTGACTGGGGAACGTAGTGTCGTCGCGCGGCTTCGGGATCGGCGACTAGCCGATTGACCAGATCGCCCACGCGGGGGAGCGACCCTGGCCGAACAAGCACCCAGTTGTGCGGCACGACATCGGGATTGGCAAAGACCAGCTTGATGGGCTCGCCGGGCCTGGCAGTTAGCGAGCGCGTGACGAAGGTGAGGTTCTTGCCCGCCTCGACTCGCAATTCGCGCGCGCCATCAATCGCCGCGTGCCAGGGGTTAGGCTCTGGTGGCCGGGCGAGCATCTCCAGATCGGAAAGCAGGGGATGCGTGGCGATGATCTTGTCGCGTGGCGAGTAGCCCTTGTAGTCGGTGAAGGGCTCACCGAGCCGATGGACCGTGGCGTACAGTTCTTGCGGCGCCGCCCCGCTGACGCGCATGCGAAAATGGAGTTGATTGACAGGCTGTAATCCCGGCATTTCCAAAAACAGGCTGCGGCCGTCCGGCAGCGCGTGGGCGCCGGTGATCTCCAGTCGGTCGTGGCCGACCGCGCCAGGATGCGAGGGGACATACTCGGCCGAGCCGTAGGCCGAGCTATAGCGGTAGTTCCAGGCCTGCGCGAAATGGCTTTTGATGTCGCTGGCGAGAGTCGAATCGATCGGCTGGGAGAAGGTGACGCGGACGCCGTTTTGATGCACGTGAAAAGCCAGTGGCAATTGCGCTGGCTGGCCGGTGAAACGAACGCGTTCGAACGAACCGTCCGCGGCGGTGTAGGTTCCCCAGCCTCCCATGCAGGAAACATAGAGTTGACCATCCAGCGGATGTACGCGACCACGATGCGGGCCCGAGGCAAAGTCGCCCGGCAGCGGCACTACGGCGCCTTGTGGCTGTCCGGCAACGTCGTCGCGCAGCACCAAAAAGCTGGTTCCGGCGCCATAAGAAAAATGAATGAGTTGACGAGATAGCGGTCCAAAGCGATCGCTGTTCACGAAGATCTGGCCGCCGCTGGAGTTGTCTAGACCGCGCGGCAGATAAACGAGCGGTAGCTGCGGTGGCTGACCGTTGATCGGCCCGCGATAGCCGTAGTGCGGAATGACGCCATCTGGCGCAGACGGCGGCACAAGACAGATCATCGAGGTGGCGGTCCACTCCCCTTCGGAGCAAGGCACCGTGATGCCGCCATCGGGCACCAGGCCAAATCCATCGGGGTTGCGAAAGCCGGTGGCCAACACCTGGGCGCGCTCGCCATTGGCGCTGACGCGCAGCAATCCTTGATTGCCCGACACGGTGTAGAAATCGCCGGAAGGATCGCGTTCGAGACCGCAGATAAAGTCGTGTCCGGCCGGCGAGGTTTCATACGCCTGGCTGACGCATTCGTAGTAGTCGGCCTCGTCGTCGCCGTTGAGGTCGTGAAGGCGCGTGATTTGATCGCGACCCAGCACATACACCGCATCGCCTACCACCACCAGGCCTTGGGGGTGGTGCAGGCCGGCAGCGAAGCGCTTCCAGCGCACGCGCTGGAGATCGGCGTTGAGTCCGGTGACGTGCCAGACGTCGCCGTGCATGGTGCAGAGCATGGCCGAGCCGTCGGGCAGAAAATCGTGCCCGCCAAAAAAGAAGAGCGCGTTCCAGGGATTCTTGGTGGGCGGCTCGATGGTGTCGATGACGTACGCGCCTAGCTCGGTGGCGAGCCGACCGCTCGTTTCAATCACCTGGGGCCACTGCGCTGGCCCGCCGCGCGTGAGGCCGGCGTCTGGATGCTCGTCGGCGGGAGCGACAATCGATTTGAATTGGCCGTCCACGAATGTAGGCGCATCAAGGTAGCGGTGTCCATCGACATCGTAGGCGAACAGCACACGATCGGCGTGGCGGTAGTATCCACGGTATCTCAGCTTGCCCGCCGGAGGCGCCGCGGCGCTGAGAGGCAGCGGCGCGCCGGCGATGGCGAGCCCGTCGAGAAATCCATGTCGCACCGCGGAATAGTTGACAAACCCGCCTTGCCAGCCGAACTCGTAGCGCATTGTTTGGGAATTGAAGCAGACCGCGGCGCCAGCCGGAACATTGAGCTGCGCGCAGACGGCGCGCGGAACAACCAGTTCGCCATGCCGAAAAATGCCGCAACGAACCGGTCCGCAATCCATCCGGTTCCAGCGATCGTCGCGCCAGAACTGCTCGTCTTGATTACCCCAATGGCCATAGCGGCCACCGTCGATGCCGGGATACGCCGGCAAGATGGCCACCGCAAAGGGGAGGTCGCGAAAGTAATCGGCCTCCTTGGCGTAGAAGTCGTAGAGGCGGTCGCGATTGACGTGATGCCGCTCGTAACGCCACTGATCGGGCTCCAGCGGTCCAAAGTCGCAGACGAACGAAGCGGGCTGATGCGCGAGGCCAACCATCTGCGCAAGCTGCCTGGCATCGCCGCGACCCAGTTCGAGCAAAAAGCGCACAACGTCGCGGCGCTGCTGGTTGGTCATGCCGGCGCTGAGGCCGTCGGGCATGAGCGTGCCGATCGATTGCCGCTGCTCAATGTCGCCTGCAGCCAACGTCAATTCTTCGGCGGTCGTGGCATCGCGCAGCACAACTTCGGCATCGTTCTCGCGGACAATATATCCCTGGTGCAGCTTGCCAGAGGTGGTGGCGATGGCCGTGGCGACGAACTCCGGCTTGACCTGCCGCTTAGGCCAGAGAAGCGACTCGACAATCTGATCGGGCGCAGTGGTCGCGGCGAGCCTGGTCAATTCGGGGCCGATGGCGCCGCCGTGTTCTCCCACGCGATGACAAGAGACGCAGGCAAACTGTTGCGAGGCAAAGACTGCGGCGCCGCGGGCAAGATCGCCTTCTTGGCGTGCTGCGGCGAGTAGCTGCTCGATCTGGGCGCGCTCGGCGGCCGAATGATCGTCGGCGGCGGGCGCGGGCTTCGGCGGGTCGTAGGTCGACATTTTGGGACGCGGACCAGCCGCCTCGCCACGCAATTGTTTGACGAGCCAATCCAGCCCGGCCAAGTTGTCGGTCAGGCGGGCCTCGGCGTCGAGATCGGTGTGGTTGAGGATGCCGATAGGACCTTGATAGCCGCTGTCGCGGATCGTTGTGAGCAATTGGAGATCAAGCTCGCCGACGCCGATCGGCAGGATTTTGTTGCCTTGCTCATCGCCGCGCGGCGTCATGCCATTGAGATTGATAGCCAACAGATGCGGCTTGATCTTGGCCAAGAGCGCGGGGAAGCGATCGAGATGCGCGTGGCCGTGATGCAGGTTGTAGACCAGCCCGACGTTGTCCAGACCGATCGCCTGGAGCACTTCGAGTTGGTTCTCTGGCTCGCCGAACCAGCCGCCATGATTGTATAGGCCGACCTGACAGCCCAGTTGCTTGGCCTCGGCGGCCAGCGGGCGCAGCGCGTCGGCGGCGCGGCGAACCTTATCGATTTGGGGGAGGTTGGGGTCGGGGTCGCCGACCAGCGCCCAGAACTGCAGCTTGAGTTGATGCCGGCGGACGACATCCAGAATCTTGCGGTTCGCTTCGTTGAGGTCGGGCGGGGCGATCCACCACGCCGTGATGCGCACGCCGTGGCGGCGCATGGCCGCGACCTCTTCATCGAACTGCGGGATATGTTCGTCGCGCCAATCGTAGGCCAGTTGCGTTATGCCGAGCTTAGCGAGCATCGCCGCGCGCTGTTCGGGCGAGCGCTTGGCGGCGTCGAACGGAACAATGCACCAGGCGACCAGATTCTGGCGATCGAAAAGCGCGGTGTCCGCCAAAGCCGACGCGGCAAGCAAATTGATCGTTAGGGCGACAAGGACAGCCCACAGGATGAAGCGACTTCGGTTCATTGCGACCTGATTAGGAGGATTGAGCAGACGGCAGCGGTGACTACAGCATGAACTGCGGCGCCCCTCGATTGAAGAAGCGCCATATCGCGGACACCAAATCCAACAGCGGCCAGCGCCCCTTAGCCAGCGCTGGCCAAGGCCTGGCGCTGGGGATCGATCGCCAGGCGGGCCACCTCCTCGCGGTGAAACGTGGCGTCACCGAAGAGGATTTCGTTCGACTTTGCTCGCTTGTAGTACAGGTGCAGGTCGTGCTCCCAGGTGAAGCCGATGCCGCCGTGCGATTGAATTGCGCGGTTGAGCGCCTCGCGCGCGGCGTCAGAGGCATAGGCCTTGGCGGCCGAGACGGCGGCCGCGGCGGCGGGATCGGAGTTAGCCACGGCCCAGGCCGCGAAGTAAGTGGCCGAGCGAGCGCTTTCCAACAGCAACAGCGAGTCGACACAAAGCTGCTGCACCGCTTGAAACGAGCCGACCGTTCGGCCGAACTGCTGGCGCGTCTTCACATATTCGACAGACGTCTCCAGCGCCCAGGCCATCAGGCCGACCAGTTCTGCGCAAACGGCAACGGTGGCCAACTGCGTGGCGCGGGCCAGCGCTTGTTCGGCTGCGGCGCCGCGGCAGAGCACGGCGTCGGCCGGCAGCTTGACTCCTGCGAAGCTGACCTCATAGAGCTTGCGCGTTTCATCGATACCGGGCGTCGGTCGAATACTCACTCCCGGCGCCTTGGCGTCAACGCACAAAACTACCAAGCCGCTTTCGTCCCGCGTCACGCACAGGAGCAGATCGCTGGTGGCGGCATCGGAGACCAGTCGCTTGACGCCATCGAGTAGCAACTGGCCGCCGTCGCGCGCGACTTGCATTTGCACGGCGGCGGACGACCAACTGGGGTCTTTCTCTAACAGAGCGACCGCCGCGCGACGCTCGCCCGCGCATAGTTGAGGGAGCGACTTGGCGGACATGGCTTGCGGCGCCGCCGCGAGCAACGAACTGGCCCAGACATGCGTAATGAAAGGTCCGGGCAAACAGGCGCGTCCCATTTCTTCGGCGATGACCGCCAGTTCCAGAGCCGAGAGTCCAAGCCCCCCCTGCCCTTCGTCGATGGCGACGCCTAGCCAACCTTGCTCGGCCATGGCGGACCAAAGTCGCGAGTCGAACGCGTGGTCGGTAGCCATCAGTTCGCGGACGCGCTGGGTGGGGCACTCCTTGGTCAAGAAGGTCCGCGCCGCCTGCTGCATCATCTTTTGCGTGGAGGATAGATCAAATTCCATCGATCACTCGGTTCTGTTTTCGTAGGGTTCGAGTCTTCAGGCGCTGCGCGGCAGTCCCAGCACGCGCTGGGCGATGATGTTGCGCTGCACTTCGCTTGTGCCCGCCTCGATGGTGTTGCCGCGCGAGCGCAGATATTGATAGTTCCACAGACCGTCGTCGCACTCGGCGAGTTGGGCGTCTGGCCCGAGCAGTTCCATCGCGGTTTGGGTCATGCGCTGATTGAACTCGCTCCAGTAGAGCTTTTGAATCGAGCCTTCGGCGCCGGGGACGCCAGTCTTCATTTGGCTGGTGAGAGCGCGATTGGTGTTGTGGCGAAAGATTTCGAGTTCGATATGCACCTGCGCCAACTTCTGGCGGACCAAAGGATCGTCGAGCGCGGGCCGGCCGTGGCGCCGCATCTTGGCAAGCCGCCCCAGCAGGGCCTTATAGTTGCGGTGGAACAAGGCGTACAACCCGGAGCCCAGGTTGGCGCGCTCGTTCATCAGCACCGTGATCGCCACGCCCCAACCTTCATTGATTTTGCCAAGCACCTGCGAGGCGGCTACGCGCACGTCGGTGAAGAAGACTTCGTTAAACGCCGATTCGCCCGTCATCATGCGCAAGGGGCGCACTTCAATTCCGGGCGTGCGCATGTCGACCAAGAGGCAGGTGATGCCTTGATGCTTGGCGCCGCTGGCGTCGGTGCGGACCAACAACAGGCACCAATCGGCGAAGTGGGCGAAACTGGTCCAGATCTTCTGGCCATTGATGACAAAGTCGTCGCCGTCGCGCACCGCCTTGGTGCCGAGCGCGGCAAGGTCGCTGCCGGCGTTCGGCTCGGAGAAACCTTGACACCAGATTTCGTCGGCTGACAAAATTGGCGCCAGATAGCGGCTTTTCTGCTCATGCGTGCCGACGGCCATGATGGTGGGCCCGGCCAGCGACAGACCGATGACGCCGATCAACTCGGGGGCGCCGGCGGCGGCCATCTCTTCTTGAAAGATCGACTGTTCAACCAGGCTGGCGCCGCGTCCGCCATACTCTTTGGGCCAGGCCACGCCCGACCAGCCCCCATCAAAGAGTTGCCGCTGCCAACGGCGCAGCGCGGCGATATACCCGGCGTCGGATTCGGCGTGTGAGCCGGGCGCCTCGATGTTTGGCGGATTGGCTTTCAGCCAGGCGCGCAGTTCGTCACGAAATGCCCGTTCGGCGGGCGAAAGGCTCAGATCCATGCAGTCCTCGCGAGTAGCGCGTTTCGGCCATCACTTGCAGTGGTCGGATTATGCCGATGCGCGAGCGTGGACGCAATCAGCCGCGCTGGCGAGCGAGCGCCACGAGCGCCAATGCGCCCAAAGCCGCCAATAAAATGGACGCGGGCTCGGGGATGGCGAGCGCCTCGCCGGAAGAAAAATTGTCGGCCCAAATCGTGTAGTCAGCGCCATCGACGATGGTGTCGCCGGTGAAGTCGCCGCGGGCAAAGCCCTTGCCCGTGTCTTGGAAATGGTCGGCCCAAATCGTGTAGTCGGCGCCGTCGATTGCGCCGTCGCCATTGGCATCGCCATCTTGGGGCACGTAACTGTGAATGAACGGCGCCATGTCGGCGAGCGCCGCGGGCAGAGTGTCCGCCGAATAAGGCAGGCCGGCATGCGCGACTAGTTCGGCCTCGGAGAAGAGCGGCACATTGGCCTTGTAGCCGGTGTTGAAGCCCTCGAGAAACAGATTGGCGAGCATCCCCTGCAAGACAGTGTGAGGGTGAATGCCATCGCCGACAAAGCCGTTGGCGCCCGCCACACCGGCGCCGTTCAAGTTGATAACGTTGCCCCCCACCGTGACAGAGTTGATTGGAGCAGCGTTCGTGCCGAAGGCGGTTTTTGAGAACGCGAACAGGTCGGCGAAGACAATATGGCGGTCGGCGGCGATCTGTTCGAGTTGAGAGTTGATGCCGGCGATCACGGTGGTGACCAGTTCGCGTTGGGCGGCGTTGGGGTACGAGGCCTCGACGCTGGGGGCGACAGAATAGTCTGGGAAGCTGGCGAGAATAAAGTTCACTCCGGTGGGAAGCACGGTGTCGAGCGCAGTGTTGACGTTGGCGAGGCGGCCGTCGACATAATTCTGAATCTGCGCGGCGGACCACGAACCGCTGTAGATGCTGTTATATGCCGAACTGCCGGGGGCGAAGTCGTTGGCGCCGATTACCAAAAGCGCATGGGCGATGCCATGGGTTGGTATCATCGCGGTCAATCCGGTGTGCTGGCCACTGGAGAGGACGCTGGAAGTTGTGGCGCCGGCGCGGGCCCAGTTTTGCTGGTAGCCGCGGCGTCGTGGCTCGCCCCATGTGTTGCCCGGCTGACCGGCTTCGGCTGCCGTGGGGCCAAGATCGATGCCACGATAATCGACGAGTTGGATGGGCCAGTTCTGAGCATAGGCGCCATAGGAAGCCTCGGTGTATTCGTCGCTGAGGCTATCGCCGAGGATTCCCAACTCGGGGAGCGCGGCGCGCGAGTGCGCGGCGCAGGCCAAGAGCGACACTAGAGCGCAGAGGCGTAGCGAGTGATTCTGGCTGAGCATGATCGCTTTCCACAGCTTGACACACCGGCGCCCTGGATCGCCCGTGCTTAGATCGCGCCGCTATTGAACGCTGGCGGCGCGGGCGCGTCAAATCGGGCCGCGACGAATTGGTTTTCCTTGCGTCAAAGCGCTTGCAGGCCGGTCAGCGTTGGTGTTCCAGGATATTGATGAGCTTGCCGAGCGGGTCGCGAACATAGAAACGGCGGACACCCCATCGTTCGACGGCGGGTCCGTACACGATGGGAATACCAAGCTGTCTGGCTCGTTCCAACGCTGTAGATAGGTCGTCGACTTCGATGGAAAGGTCGGGAACCGAAGCTCCCGATCCCCCCTCTCTGACCAAGCTGAATTGCACGGTCATCCTTTCATCGGAGCCGATGGTCTTGATCCAGCCGTGATCCATTAGGACGTCGAGACCAAGCAGGGTTTGGTAAAAGGCCGAAGCCGCTTCCAGGTTCTGACATTCCAAGTTGGCGACGATGCGACGAACCTTCATGGTTGCTCCCAAATCGGTGCTGCGCTGCGGCAAACGAGCGTTGCTGAATACGCCGCGCCGTAGTTCGGTTCCCAACACGATCAGCGATGGATGACGAACTCGCCGCTGTGCCCCTTCGACACATCTTGAAGGAATTGTCCCAGGCGATGCGTTCCGTAAGCATCGCAGCAAAGGTCGCCTGAAGTGAGCGCGGACATCATCAGAACCAGGCTCGCCAGATTCACGTTGAATGGCCGAATCGCCGTGCCCGCGGCGCGGAGGAGCCAAGCCGGAAACGTGCTGATCCGCGGCGGCCGGCCAATTGCCTTGAAGGCAAGTTCCCCGATCTCGCGCAGGGTCAGGCAGTCTGGTCCGCCCGCGGGGATTTCTTGACCATACTTCGCTTTGATTGCCGCGTCGATGCAAACCTCCGCGAGATCCGCGCCGTGGATCGGATTGAAACGAGCGTTGCCGCCCGGGATCCAAACGCGTCCGCGCTTCGCCATTTCGAGAAGTTCGACCATGTCGTTGAAGAAGCCGGAAGGGCGGATGATGGTCCATCGCATGGCGCCTGCCCGTAGCGCATCGACCACGCGCTCGCGCGCTTCGAACTGTGGCACGCGGCCGCGCGATTTGTCGCCGCCCAGCACCGACACAAAGATGAAGTGCGCCACATGAGCATCACGCGCGCGGGCAACGATATTCATGTTGCCGCGAAAATCGACATCAAAGCAGTCGGGGTGGCGGGCGAGCGTACGATTACCGAGCGAGCTGACTACCAACTCTGCGCCGTCGCACAAGCGGGCCAATGTTTCTGGTTGCGTCGCCTGGCCGACGAACACCTGGTCGCACATGGGCCGCGCGTCGCCGAGGCTCGTCTCGGATCGGACCAGCGCTCTTACTCGAAAGCCATGCGCGTGCGCGCTCTTGACGAGATACCGCCCCAGATAGCCGGTGGCGCCGGCTATGACCATGAGCCTGCCCTCGCCACCGGGATTCATTGTGCGCTCCTCCGAAAGCGCTGAGGCGCAGTTTCGTTGTTTCGTATTTTCGGCGGAGCGACGGGTTGCCGCTAGATCATGGCTGCGCAGGGAGCGAGGGAGAGTACCCTGCTCGGCCTACTGTACTCGAGATGCTGTCGCGGCTAGATTCAGAGACATATAATCGGACTTAAATATCCTTTTTGGGCATGCTCATGCGGACTCACTTCATCGCAGTGCTTTTCGTCGCTAGTTTGGCGACTCAATTAGCGGCCGCAGCGGCAGCGGACGTCTATGTTTCTCCGCAAGGCAATGACCGGTGGAGCGGTAAGGTCGCCGCGCCAACGCCGGATGGCAACGATGGCCCCGTGGCGACTGTTGGGCGCGCCCAGGCACTGGTGAGAGAACTACGCGCGGCGAGGTCGGACTGGAAGCGTCCGCTGGTGGTGTCGCTGCGCGGAGGTTTATATGAACTGGCCGACACACTACGGTTTTCGGCGGCCGATAGCGGTAGCGCGGAATCGCCGACGCGCTACGCGGCCTATGAGGCGGAAACGCCGATCTTGAGCGGCGGGAAACAAATTGATGGTTGGCAGGTGGGCGCCGATGGTCGCTGGCGCGTGACGCTCGAAAAGGTCGCGAGCGGCGAATGGGAGTTTTCGCAACTGTTCGTCAACGATCAGCGCAGATTTCGGCCGATGTTGCCACGCGAGGGCTATTACCACGTGGCGGAGTCATTGGACCCGACGCCCGCGTCGGCCGAGAAGGGCTTTGACCGCTTCCAGTTCGCCGATGACGATGTGCGCGCCGATTGGTCAAACCTGCACGACGTGGAGGTGCTTGGGTTTCATCAATGGTGCGCGTCGCGAATGCGGATCGAGGCCGTTGATCCTGCGGAACATATCGTGCGATTCACCGGGACGACAGTTGGAGTCGCGCCCTGGATTCGGTTCGGCAAGGGACACCGCTATCGCATTGAGAATGTCAAAGAAGCGCTGACCGCGCCAGGGCAGTGGTATTTGGATCGACCGACCGGCGAGTTGACTTATATTCCGATGCCAGGCGAGACACTCGAGAACACGATGGTCGTTGCGCCATGGATCGATGTGCTGCTGCGGGTTGCATCCGACGACGCCGCGAGGCCGTGGGTCGAGCATCTTGAATTCAGCGGGCTGACCTTTGCCCACTCCAACTGGAAGTTGCCGGCCGAGGGACAATCGATCCCTCAGGCCGAGTATCGATTGTCGGCGGCCGTGGAAGCCACGGGCGCGAGACATGTGCGATGGAACGGCTGCACTCTGCGACACCTGGGGGGCTATGGCATCGCGCTAGGTGGCGGCTGCCAAGACAACGAGGTCACAGCCTGCGAATTGGTCGACCTGGGCGCGGGGGGGATCAAGATCGGGACGGTGGGAGGCGCGAAGTCGTGGGGAAACGTCGGAGTCCACTTGTCGGCCGACGCGCAGGAGTCGCTGCGCAACACGGTGCGTGACTGTACTATTGCGCACGCCGGTCGCATGCACCCGGCGGCCGTCGGAGTTTGGCTGGGGCACACCTCTTATAACGTGGTCACGCACAACGACATCCACGACCTGTACTATACGGCTGTGTCGGTCGGCTGGCAGTGGGGATACGCGGAGAGCCAAAGCCACCACAATCAGATCACGTTCAACCACCTGCACACGATTGGCCAAGGGGTGCTCTCTGACATGGCGGCCGTGTATACACTGGGAATCAGTCCTGGCACCATCGTATCGAACAATTGGGCTCATGACGTGCGTTCGTTCGACTACGGCGGGTGGGGGTTGTACACCGACGAGGGATCGACCAGCATCGTGATGGAAAACAACCTGGTGTATCGCACGCGCACCGGAGGTTTTCATCAGCATTACGGCAAAGACAACCGAATCACGAACAACATCTTCGCGCTGGGAGAGAAGCAGCAATTGCAGTGGACCCGGGCAGAGGAACACAGGTCGTTCACGTTCGAGCGAAACATTGTGTATTGGGAAAACGACTCGCCGCTGTTCGACGGTCGCTGGCAAGGGAAAGGAGTCGATCTCGACTACAACCTATATTGGCGCAAGCCGCCGGGCACGCTCCACACGATGGCAAATCAACCGTTCGACGCCTGGCAGCAGAAGTCGGGGCACGACCAGCATTCCATTGTCGCAGACCCCAAGTTTGTCGATCCTGATAGCGACGATTTTCGATTGCAGCCCGACTCGCCGGCGGCGCGGATCGGCTTCGTGCCGTTCGATTTTCAGCGCGCGGGGCGCGAGACGCCCGTCCGATACAAAGCGATCCTGCCGGTTGTGCCTGCGGGCTTTGACTGACGCGGCGGACGAGCGCCATGCTGTTCGTCGTGAAGATTCGACTATCGGCGGCGCCGCGAGTGAGTCGCCAAGGTAGCCAATGCGCAGAGCAGAGCCATTGAGAAGGACGCTGGCTCTGGGGCCGGCAACGCCGCGGCGCCCGGCGCGAAGTGATCAGCCCAAATGGTGTAGTCGGCGCCATCGACAATGCCATCGTCGTTGAAGTCGCCAGTCTCCAATTTCTGCCCCGATTGCTGAAAGTGATCGGCCCAAATAGTGTAGTCGGCGCCATCGACGGCGCCGTCGAAATTTGCGTCGCCCGGCGTGGGGTTTGGAACGCCGTAAACACTTTGCGCGCCGGCGATGTCGTCTGGCGATAGCTGCCGGTTGATGAATCCGAAGGCGCCGGGGCCAACGTACATCACTTCGCCCGGTCCATCGGCCGGATGTCCCAACCCGATGGCGGCGTGCCCTAGTTCGTGAAGCATGAGGCCTTCGAGATCGTTGCCGAACTCAGCGACCGGATCGTCCTCGTTGCCCGCTGGCCGGATGAAGAGCGCCGACAGGTTGAACATGATGTCGCCCGCAAAGGGATCGGGAAAGTTGATGTCGTCGCCTGGCGGCCCAAAGCCCACGCCACCAACAAAGTTGAAGCCCGAGCCCGGCACGGGGTTGAAAGCGCCGATGCGAATGTCGGGGGTGATGGCGCCGGCGCCGCCGCTGGGCAAGGGACTGCCGGGGTTGGGATCGTCGATCGGCCCGACAAACTTGACGTTGCAGGCAGCTTCCCACGTGGAGAGCGCATTTTGTATGGCCGTGAGATAAGAACCAGCGCCATAGGCGACTTCGTAAGTCGTTTTCATCTGCGTGATGTCGCTGCCACCAATCACCTCGGCGGCAATGTCGCGCGCAGGGTCGATGGTGGTTCCATCGGGCATGAAACCCCATGTGATGGTGGCCGGGTAGCCATGCACGGGATTATCCCACTTCGACCCCCAGCCATTGCCAAAAGTGACATAGCCGGCGGAGGCCGCCTGCGGCGCGAGGACCAGCAGTAAGAAGCCGGTGATAGCACTGAACGAAGGCGTCTTGCGTTGTGAACCCATCGGATTATTACTTTCGGAGTCTGGTGGATACCGGAGAGGATAATCACGGCGGCAAATCGATGCCATGCCGGCGGGCGATTTGCGGGGAGTGGCCACGCAACAGTGGCGCGTTCTGGTACGGCGTTTCGATGGCTGCCTGACAAAACAAGGCGGACGAGAATTTTCTCGTCCGCCTCGATTGGTAGTCACGCGATTATCGGAACATCAAGTCCGCGAGCGCTGGGCGCCGAAAATGCGCCGACACTCGCGGTTCGCAGCGGCGCGTTCGCTAATTGACGCTGTTGGGAGCCGGCGTGCTAGCTGTGGCAGGCGCAGCCACTGGCGCAGGGGCCACATTGGCCGGCGCAACTGGCGGCGGAGGGGACAGGGTCGGCGCCAGTGCCGGTTGAGGGAGTTGTTGCCGGTTTAGCTCCCAGCCTCGGTCGGTCAAGTTGAATTCGTATTGACCGGGCGAGAGGGAGTACTTGGCAAGCCCGAAGTTGGCGCCTCGGTCGAAGGCGATCGTCCAACTTCGATCGGACCGGATTGACTGCAATTGGCCAGCGCCGATGGCGTACCGGTATTGATTGAGCATGTAATTGACGCTGCCTTGAGCGCCGGACGACAGCTTGATTTCGATTGGCTCGCCGGTGAAGTGGGCCTGCGGAAGCGCATTGGGCGCGACGTAATTGGTGGAGTTGGGAGCGTAGTACGTGGTCCTTGAACCAGAGTAGTTGGGCAAATAATTATTGGACCAACCGCCAGAATAATGCGGCTCATTGGAATGGTCGCCCTCATAGACGCCCTGCCAACCAGTGTGATTGCCGTGGTTGTCAATGTGGTGGCCACGGTCGTCGATCATGTGCCCCGCAGCGTCGTGGTGATGATGAACGTCGCTCCCACCCCCAAACCAACCGGGCCACTGGGCCGATGCGGCGCCGCTTGGCATGGCCAATGCCAATGTCACGAATGTGATCGCAAGTCGCGAGCTCATAGCAATGCTCCCTTTCCAAAAATGGAAATCCAATAGTTGAAAGGCCAGTCGCCTAGAAGCTAGCTGCTTGTCGCCGCTTGTCAATTATCTGGAGCGACTTGAGCCAAAGAAAAACAGACTCGACGCACGATCAGCTCACCAAGGTGTTCCGGAAGCGATTTTGTGCGGAAAAATCCTGCTATTTGTGAAAGATTGTGTCCACTTTTCGGAGAGATGGGTTCCGCATTTTTGGGGTTCGCGCGGCACGCGAGTGGGACACTCCTGGAATACTCGCCACGATACGAGTAGGGCCGGGGCGGCGGCGACTGTCGCGCGCTTCAGGTTGGCAATGGTCGGTGTAATGACGCATCGCGTGAAGCGTCGCTGCCGTGCAGGTTGTCCTACGCATACCCCGATGGCCAATCGAGTGCGCGGCGAGCGGCCCGGCTGGTCAAAGATCGACCAAGGCCCGGACATGCGGTAAGTTGGATTTCGCACATCGCTGTCGTTTCCCTTGGTGGTGGACGGAAAGTCAGGCGACATGACCTCCTTGCAAGCGAGCGCAATTCATGGCCGCTACGGCTGATTGCCTCGCCCATAGGTGGGATGGCGCCGAAAGTGCGTTAGATCAATCTCTGTTTCAAAGGCGCGCTCTGATTGAAATTGACAACTGATCTGCGGCAAATGCTCGGCGGCATTGTGAACCATTTGCATAGTCGACACACAGGGCAATGAATCCGACCGTCTCCGCGATGCGCCGCCCGATCACGACGCTCATGGTCGTCGTGGCGTTGATTGCCAGTGGCGCCTTGGCGCTGCAGCGGATGCAGGTCGACATCTTTCCGTCGCTGAATTCGCCACGGATTTACGTTTTCTTGCAGTATGGCGGGATGAGTCCTCGGCAGATGGAGGGATTCGTCGTTTGCCAGTTCGAGTTGCTCTTTCAATACGTGGATGGAATCAAAGAGATCAAATCGCGGAGCATTCAGCAGATTGCGCTGGTCGAACTGTCGTTTTACCCTGGCATCGACATGGGACAGGCGATGGCCCAGGTGGTGGCCATGGCCAATCGCGCGGTCTCGCGGATGCCGCCCGGCACCTTGCCGCCGATGGTGATGCGCCTGGACGTGGGGAGCGTCCCGGTCGGCTACCTGGTGTTGGAAGGCAAGACGACGCCGATTGGCATGGTGGCCGACGTCGCGCAGAACATCATTCGGCCACTGGTGCTGCAGAATGTGCCGGGCACGGTGGCGGTTTCGCCGTTCGGTCCGAACGTGCGTTCGATCCTGGTCAAATGCGATCCGGAGAAACTGCAGACCTACAATCTGGCTCCGCACGACGTCACCAACGCCTTAATGAGCGGCAATGTCGTCGTGCCGGCGGGTAACTTGTACATCAAGGACTCCATGCCATTGGTGCCGAACAACGCCACGGTTCACGATGCGCAAGACCTGGGAAAGATCCCGCTGCGGCTGGGAGAAAACGTGTACATCCGCGACGTGGCGGACATCGAGGATGTGACCGATCTCGACTATGGCTATGCGCTGGTCAATGGCAAGAACTCCGTCTTTCTGCCGATCATCAAGAAGAGCACGGCCTCGACGCTGAGCGTGGTGGCCGATATTCGCAAGTCGATGGAGTTGTTCCGGTCCGTCGTGCCTAAAGATGTGACCGTGACGTTCGAGTTCGACGAATCTCCCACCGTGTTGGCCACGGTTGAGAGCGTGGCGACCGAGGGTTTCATTGGCGCCGCCCTGACTGGCTTGATGATTTTGATTTTCCTCCGCGATCTGCGGAGCGTGGTGGTGGTGGTGCTCAACATCCCGCTGGCGCTGATGGGATCGTTGTTTGGCTTGTGGGTGACCGGCAACACGATCAACATCATGTCGCTGGGAGGTATGGCGCTGGCGATCGGCATGCTGGTCGATGAGGCCACCGTTTCGATTGAGAACATCCATGTGCAGATGGACGCCACACCCCACCTCGCGCGCGCGGTCGAGCGCGGCAGTTTGCAGACCGCCGTGCCGCGCCTGTTGGCCATGCTCTGCATTCTGTCGGTGTTCATACCGGCGTTCATCATGCAGGATCCGCTGCGTTCGCTGTTTATGCCGCTGGTGCTGGCGGTGGGATTCGCGATGATCTCTTCGTACTTTTTGTCCAGCACGTTGGTGCCGGTATTGTGCGTTTACTTGCTGAAGCACAAAGGTGGTTCGCACGGCAAACGCGGCCTTTTTGAGCGGCTGCGCGACGTGTTTCAGAAGGTGGTCGAGCAAAGCGTGCGCTGGCGCTGGTTCGTCGTGACTGGGTACCTGGTCGTCTCCGCGCTGTTGCTGTGGCAAATTGGCATTCGACTGGGGACAGAACTGTTTCCGCAGGTGGACTCTGGCCAGTTTGTGCTGCGATTTCGCCCGCCACCGGGATCGAGCTACAAGTTGACTCGCGAAATGGCGCTGCAATGCCTGGACGAGATCAAGCGCGAGGCCAAGGCGGAGAACGTCAAAATCACGCTCGGCTTCACTGGCCAGGTGGCGCCGAACTTTGGCATGGACAACATGGTGTTGTTCATGCGCGGCCCAGACGACGGATACTTGCGGGTGGCCCTTGCCGAGGACAGCGGCATTCGGCTGGAGGAATTCCGCGAGCGATTGCGCAAGGAGTTGCCGAAGCGAGTGATTCCGTGGATGGCGCGCCGGCTGGAAACCGGAGGCCTGCCGGCCGACGAGGCGCGGCGACAGGCCAAGATGTGCATTTTTGGCTTTCAGCCCGGCGACATCGTCACCGAGGTGATGAGCTTTGGCTCGATGACGCCGATCTCGGTTCGCGTGGTGGGCACGAACCTGGACAATGTGCGCGAGCATGCGCAGAAGATCCGCGCCCAGATGGAGCGGATTCCGTATTTGCGCGACATCGAGTTTCAGCAAATGCTCGACTACCCAACGGTTCGATTTGACATCGACCGCGAGAAGGCCGGCTTGAGCGGCGTCACGGTCAAGGACGCGGCGCAGCCGGTGATTGAGGCGACGTCGTCCAGCCGATTCATCGCGCTCAACTATTGGATCGATTCCACGACCGGCTTTGATTATCAGGTGGAAGTGTTGGTGCCGCCCAAATATATGACGTCCATACGGGAGATCGCGGAGTTGCCCATCGCTCAGGTCAACCCACTGGTCAACCTGATGATTCGCGACGTGGCGACGGTGACCGCCGGAAAAGATGTTGGCGAGATCGATCGGGCCGCATCGCAGCGCTACCTGAACATCAACGCGAACGTCGAGGGGGAGGACATGGGGCGCGCCGCGCGTCAAGTGTCGAAGGCGATCGCCGCCGCGGGCAAGCCGCCGCGCGGCGTGCGCGTGATGCCGATGGGTCAGTTGCCGCCGATGATCGAAATGTTCAAGGCGCTGGGCATCGGACTGGCGGTAGCCGCGTTTGTCATACTGGTGCTTTTGGCGGCATACTTCCAATCGCCGCGGATGGCCCTGGTTTCGATTGGCGCGATTCCGGGGGTGTTGACTGGCGTGGTAGCTGCGCTCTACTTCACCGGGTCGACGCTGAATATCGAATCGTTCATGGGCGCCATCATGTGCCTGGGAGTCTCGGTCTCTAACTCCGTGATGTTGGTGACGTTCACCGGAGAACATTGGATTGCCGGAGTTGCCGCGGCCGAAGCGGCCGTGATCGCCGCCAGCGAACGACTGCGGCCGATCTTGATGACCGCGTGCGCCATGACGGTCGGTATGCTGCCGATGGCGTTGGGACTGGAACGCGGCAGCCAGATGGAGGTGCCGTTGGGGCGCGCGGTCATCGGCGGATTGGTCATGTCGACCGGAGTGACGCTGCTGGTGCTGCCAGCCATTTTCGCCATTCTGATCGGGAAGAGCGTGGCTCGTTCGCCGTCGCTTGATCCCGACGATCCCAGCAGCAAGCACTATGATCCAGGAGGACACGCCTACGTCGACGACTCGATCGATCCGACACCAACCGACGCGAAGGAGGCCACCGAGGCAACAACGTCCCATGAGGCGCAAAAGACCGAGGCGCGCCCCGCCAAAGAACCGCCAGGCATGACGTCGACAGATCAACCAGGTCCGGCTTCACCACCCAAACCTGAAACACCGCCAACCAGTCCGCAACCACCAGCAGAGTCGGGATGAACACGCTCAACATAGCATCGGCGTCACTGCGCGCATGGCATGGTCGACCAGTGATGGTTGCTTGGGGAACGATATGCTTCGCCGCGATCGCTTGGGCCACGGGAGGCTGTAGCGGCGACTCGGAGAAACTTGCACCCCCTCCGCAACCGCCAACCGTCCACGTGATTCACCCGACCAGGCGGACCATTGTGCGCACCGTCAGCCAACCGAGCTTCATTGAGGCGTATGAACGCACTTCGATCTTTCCGAAAGTCACGGGCTATATCGAGAAATGGAACGTCGACATCGGCGATGTTGTGAAGAAGGATGAAGTGCTGGCGACGTTGTTCGTTCCAGAATTGGTCGAAGACTACGGCACAAAGAAGGCGACTGTCAAACTGGACCAGGAGCGCATCGACTTGGCGCTGGCGGTGGTGGACGTGGCCGCCAACGACGTCCGCGCGGCGGAGGCGCACTTGGAAGAGGCCAAGGCCATCTTGGGCAAGTTTCAGGCGCAAGTCGATCGCTGGACATCCGAGGTCGAACGGCTGACGCGCGAAACGAAGCGTGGCGTGGTCGACCCACAAGTGCTGCTGGAGTCGGAGAATCAACTGAAATCCAGCACGGCAGCGCGCACCGCGGCCGAAGCGACGATTGCGAACGCCGAAGCCGAGTTAGCTTCGCAAAAAAGCACTCTCGCAAAAGCCAAGGTCGATGTGTCGGTGGCGCGCGCCGACCTTCTGGTGGCCGAAAGCGAAATGCGCCGGATGGAGGCCTGGGTTGGCTACCTGAAGCTCACGGCGCCCTTTGATGGGGTCATCGTGGCCCGCAACGCCAACACGTTTGATTTTGTTTCGCCATCGGCGGGCGATCCCACGGCCATGCAGCGGGCGCCGCACATCTCGCCGCAGCATACGGCGCCGATCTACGTCGTCGACCGGACCGACATCGTGCGGGTCTTTGTCGACATTCCGGAAAAGGACGCCAACTATGTTCATGTGGGGACTAAAGCGACGGTGCTCGCCAGGGCCTACCAGGACAAGGAGATTCCGGCGACGGTCACGCGCACCAGTTGGGCCCTGAATGTGAAGAGCCGCACGCTGCGCGCGGAGATTGATCTGCCAAACACCAACAGCAAGATCCTGCCGGGGATGTACGCGTATGGCACGGTGATCATCGAGCATCCCGATGTGCTGGCGGTCCCCAGCGACGCGCTCTTCAATGTTGGCGAACAGCACTATCTTTGGTTCCATGAAGATGGCTGCGCCATCAAGACAGAAGTCGAGATCGGAATCAGCGACAACGAGTGGACCGAGGTCACCAACCACTTGGCAAAAGTAGCGCATCCCGATGCCACGAGCACGGCCAACTGGATTCCCATGGATGGGACCGAGGACGTCCTCGCCGGCGAACTGACCACGCTTGCCGATGGCGAGCCAGTGCATGTCACGCCGCCGCGCGAGGCTAGAAAAGCGCCAGCACCCTGAGGCAGGAAGCATCCGCGGCGCGCTCAGGCGCAGGAGATTTGCGTGATCGGCGGTCGGTGCATTTGACCAGACGCTAGCGTGCCGCCGCCAGCGCAGCCCAGCGAGCCTGGTCGTCAAGGCAAGACGCGTCGTCTGCTGTGAGCACTTTCTTGAATCTCATTTGCCAGAAAATATCGCTTTTCAGCAATGCGACACCCGAGTTTGCCGATTGCGGCGACTTTAACTGATGAGGTGGACCCGAAGCGACGATTTGACAATTTAATCGACCTTGCCGGCATCACGGGGACTCGGCGCGGCTCTGCAATTGATGGGCATGCCAGCAATTAACAACGCCGGTCTTGGGAAATGCGCCGGACCTCGCAGAGGGACCGTCTTGGTGTTGACGTTGTTGTGCCTGGCAAGAATGACATCTGCGCGGGCTCAGCCCGTTGCACGATACGCCGACCGCATGCCCGGCCACCAGCAGTCGCATGCTGTCGCGCCGCAGCCGCGCCCCGACCGCCGGCCCCAGCGACTGCCGACGCCTGCGCCGCGGGGGTCTGGTGATCGCGTCGAGCGCATCGCCGCGCCTCCGGCCGCGCCGAGCTCGTCGCAACTTCAGCCCGCGCCGTTGGAATCTTCCGATCTGCCGTTGCCGATCAACCTGGCCGCGGCCTTGCGACTGGCGAACGCGCGGCCGCTGATTGTCAGCGCGGCGCAGGCCAGCGCTTGGATCGCGGAAGCGCAGTTGCAACGCGCCAAGCTCATCAAGATTCCGGAGTTGGATTTTGGCGCCGTGTACGTACGGCACGATGGTTTTGGCCCCGACTTCAACCACGGGGCGAACGAACCGGACTTCGTCCCCGGAGTGGGCGGGCCACTCAACCAAAATGTGAACGCCATGTTCATCGGTGGCAGCGTCTACGGGGTGATCCCGTTGACCGAGGCGATTTTTCAGCCCTTGGCGGCGCGGCAGGTGCTCGACTCACGCCGCTGGGACATTCAAACCGCCAAGAACGACGCGCTACTGATCACCGCCAAGGCGTACTTCAGCGTGCATCAGCGCCGCGGCCAGTATGCCGCCGCTCTCGATGTCGTTCGGCGTGGCCGAGAGCTTGTCAAGCGAATCGACTTCTTGAGCGAGGACCTGGTGCCGAAAGTGGAGGTCGATCGGGCTCAGATGATTTTGGCGAACGTGGAGCAGCGAGCCGCCTTGGCTCGACAAGAATGGCGAGTCGCCAGCGCCAATCTTACGCAGGTGCTGCGGCTCGACCCACGGGCCGTGATCGTGCCAGTCGAACGCGATCACTTGCAGATTACGTTGATTGATCCAGCCCGGCCGCTCTCGGAACTGACGCCAATCGCGATTCGCAGTCGGCCTGAGCTAGCCGCGCAGCGAGCGCTGGTTCGCGCCGCGCAAGAGACCATTCGCCGCGAGAAATACCGCCCGCTCCTGCCCACCATCTTGCTCACCGGCTTCCAGAGCCCGGGCTACATGCGCATGCAGGGCACGGTGTTTGGCACTGGTCGGGGCGCCAAGATGAACAACTGGAGTCTGCGCGAGGATGTCAGCGCGCAAGTTGTGTGGCAACTCGACGGCCTGGGACTCGGCAACCTGGCCCGTATCAAGCAGCAGCGTGGCGTCGAATCGGAGAACATCGTCAAACTGTTCAAGATGCAAGACGAGGTTGTCGCTGAAGTGACGCGGAGCCAAGCGGATTTGCAGGCGGCCGCAGTGCGCGTTGTTGAGGCCGAGCGCGGGCTGCAGCGCGCGCTTGTGACGTTCGACGGCAATTATGAGGGGCTGGCGCAGACCACGCGCTTCGACAACGTGCTGATCCAGGTTTATCGCCCGCAAGAAGCGGTCATGGCGCTGGAGCGATTGCTGGTGGCTTACGATCAATACTTCGCCACGGTGGCCGACTACAACCGATTTCAATTCCAACTTTTTCACGCGCTCGGATATCCGGCCGCGCAGCTTTCCTATCTTCGACCGCCCGGAACCGCCGAAGTCGTCGACACCAGCCGCCCTGTTTATCTGCCGCCAGTGGGGACGGGTCCACCGCCCGCCAATCGCTGATGAAAACCAAGAGACATCAAATTGCGAGCGAATCGATCAGACATTCCGGAGTCACTGCAATGAAGCGCGGCCCGCGGGTCATGACGGTTGGCATCGCATTCGCGCCGGTGTTGTGGTTTGCGCTGCTGTCGCAGTTTGCGGCGACTTGCTGCCAAGCCGCGGCAGCGGCGGGGCAACCTGCGGCGCCGCGTGGCGCGGTGGAGCGCTGGGCCTCGCCTCCGCGCCACCCCAGCGTGACTGCCGCCAGTCAGCGACGAACCACCATCGCCGAAGGCCCCGCCGGACCGGAGATCGTGCCCGCCCCGCCGCCGGTTGCTCCCAAATCACAACCGCCATCTCGGCCACCAGTTTCCACCGCGCAGCGTGGCGTCGTCGATTTGCCGCCCGCGAATGTCGAGGCGAGCGATCTGGCGTTTCCGATCAATCTGGCCACCGCATTGCGGCTGGCCGACGCTCGTCCGCTCATCGTCGCCGCCGCGCAATCCGGCGCGTGGGTCGCCGAGGCCAAGCTGCAGCGCGCCAAGGTGCTGTGGATTCCGACGTTCAACGCCGGCTCCAATTACATTCGCCATGACGGCTTTGGGCCGGACTTCAACCTGGGCCTCAATACGCCGGCCCGGCCGCTCAATCAAAACATCAACTTTCTCTATTCCGGCATTGGTCTCATTCAAAATGTGGCCGTGACCGACGCGATTTTCGAGCCACTGGCCGCCCACCAGGTGCTGAGCGCCAATCGTTGGAACATACAAACCGCCAAGAACGACGCGCTACTTGCCACCGCCAACGCCTATTTTGGAGTTCATCAACATCGCGGGAGTTATGCCGGCGCGATGGACGTTGTCCGGCGTGGTCGCGAGTTGGTCGAGCGTCTGCAAGCGCTCAGTTACGATCTGATCCCGAAGGTGGAGGTCGATCGCGCGCAAAGCATGCTGGCCGACATGGAGCAGTTGACCGCGACGGCTCGCGAGCGCTGGCGAGTCGCCAGCGCTGACCTGACTCAGGTGCTGCGGCTCGATCCGCGCGTGGTGATCGTGCCGCAAGAGCACGATCATCTGCAAATCACCTTGATCGATCCGGGGCGCGGCCTCGATGAGTTGATACCGATCGGTTTGACCAACCGCCCAGAACTGGAATCGCAACAGGCGATCGTCCGAGCGGTCGCGCAACGGATTCGCCGCGAGAAGGGGCGCATCCTGATGCCGACGATGATGCTCAACGGTTTTCAAACTCCCAATGAATTGATCCAGTTCGGCGCGCAAGGCATCGGTCATGGCAACTCCATGAATCATTGGAGCCTGCGCAACGACATCAGCCCGCAGGCCATTTGGCAATGGGAGGGAATGGGACTGGGAAACTTTGCGCGTATCAAGGAGCAGCGCGGCGAGCAATCGAAGTCAATGGTCGAGCTGTTCATGACGCAAGACGCCGTGGCGGGCGACGTCACCCGCGCTCAGGCGCGGCTACAGGCGTCCGCGGTCCGCGTCACGCAGGCCGACCGCGCCATGCGCAAGGCGCTAATTACCTACGACGGCAACTTCGAGGGACTGGCGCAAACCAAGCGTTTCGAAAACGTGCTGGTGCAGGTCTACCGACCGCAGGAAGTGGTCATCGCGCTCATCCATTTGATGGACGCCTACGACAACTACTTTGGCACGGTGGCCGACTATAACCGCGCGCAGTTCGAAATGTATCACGCGCTCGGTTATCCGGCCGCCGAAGTGGCGGGCTTGCAGCCGCCTGGCGAAGCCCAGCCGGTTGACACCAGCCGTCCCGCTTATCTGCCGCCAGTGGGCACAGGCCCGCCGCCGGCTTCGCGCTAGTTGTTGTCGCAGGGGAAGTCTCCCCCGTGCTCGAGCATGTCGATCAGATCGGCTTGTGGCGCGGCCGAGCCTGGAGAGCCCTCGGGTTGGGCTCCGCTGCCCCCTAGCCGCAACAGGCTCTCCTCGTCCTGGCGAGCGCCGGAGAAGAAGCCATAGTCGCTAGATTCGATCGCATCCACCTCTGACGATGCAACGTCGCTGGTCACGCTCACCTTGCCGCGCGGCCCGTGGTAGCCGTAACCATTGCCGGGAATGATGACGCGGTCGCCATGTTTGCGGTACGGCAGGTAGTCGGGGTAATAGCGCGTGTAGATCGTCTTGCCGCCGACATACGCAGGGCACCGATCGGGGCTTTCCACGGGGGACAAGATCGCCACGCCCCGCTTGTATGGAACCGAATGGTCCTTGGCGAACGCGCAATGCCGAGTAACGGGCGTCGGAACCAGCAGGTTGGGATCAAACGGCGCCGCCCATACCGCATGGGAACTCGCCATCGTCGCAAGTGCAACCATGGCGCCGCTGGCGATGCTGCCTGGCAAGTGAGTGCGGGCGCGCTGCATGGCACAATTCCCCTTGCGATTGCTGGGTTGAATGGCTGTCGCGCGACGCTATCGGATTGCTTTGAGGAGATGCGGCTGCGCGGTCGCGCTGTCATCTTTGCTCGTCGGCAAAGCCCTGAATACTCAAGAGAAACTCGCCTGTCCGTGAATGCGCTCGCAGTCTGCCCATTTAACCAGAGGCGATCGCGGCATCCCTCGCCAGCAAACTAGCGCGCGGGGATAGGCCCCATGCCGGGGGCGGATTACCGCATGCGCTACGTGTTCGCTGAACGCCACCGCGCGGTTCGCAATGACGACCACGCGCGACCAGCAGGCGCGCTAAGCGGCCAAATGCTTCGACGCGAATACCTTAAAATTGCGAGGAAATTTCCTTGCTAGCACTGTTGTGACGTGATATGACCATGAACCATCTCGGGCGTCAGGGGTCGACTTCTTTTCCTGCCACGTCCGCAGATCGCGCGGCCCGCGCCGCGCGATTGGGCAAATCTGGGGAATCCGCCGATGGCAGCGACAAATCCTGCGGTCAATTTTGATCGGGCGTTTGAAGACCTGACGGGGGCGCCCCCACTGCCCTGGCAGCGAAGGCTCTACGGTTGCTTCCTCGCCGACAATCTGCCAGATGTCTGCGACCTGCCCACGGGACTCGGCAAGACGATGGTGATGGCCATTTGGCTCATTGCGCGGACCGTGAACGAAAAACTGCCGCGCCGGCTGGTATACGTCGTCGACCGGCGCACCGTGGTGGATCAAGCGACCGATCTAGCAGAAAGGCTCGAAAAGAATCTGCCAAATGCGATGCCGCAGTCGCCGAGCTTGAAAATTAGCACGCTTCGTGGACAGCTCGCCGACAATCGCGAGTGGTCGCGCGACCCCTCACAGCCAGCGATCATCATCGGCACGGTCGATCTCATCGGTTCGGCGCTGCTCTTTTCCGGATATCGGTCCAGTTACAAAAGGCGTCCCCTGGAAGCGGGCTTGCTAGGGCAGGATTCGTTGCTTGTGCTTGACGAAGCACAGCTCTCCAAACCTTTCGAAAAACTCATCTGCGCTATTGGCAGCGACGGCCCCTTCCAGAAGGACTGCGACGGCGCCGCGCACGGCATGCCAATGCGCGTGATGCGCATGTCCGCCACAAGCGACTGCGCTCCCGCTACAAAAATATTCTCACTGCAAATCGATGCCAATGGCGACCTCACGGGCGAGGATGCAAATGGGATCACTCAGCAAAGATTTGAGTCGTGCAAGAACTTGAAAATCAAGGAGCCGGTCGAATCGAAAAACCTGAACGCCGCCCTTGCTGATGCAGCCATCGAGCTTGCAACCGACAACACCATCGTTGGCAAACGGATCGTTGTCTTCGTCCGCAAGCCCGATGACGCGCAAGAAATTGTCAATCAGCTTCGAAAGCATGTGGTCGAATCGGTGGACGACTCGGGAGCGAAACCGAAGAAGTCGAAAAGCACGCCCTTTAGCGAAAGCGTCGAAGTATTGACTGGCACGATGCGCGGTCTGGAACGCGACAAACTTGTCGAGCAAGACGTCTTCAAAGATCGCTGGCTCAAAGGCGAGCTCGAGCCCGCTGACCTAGCGAATCAAGTTCCCGTATTTCTAGTGTCCACCAGCGCCGGCGAAGTGGGATTTGATCTCAACGCCGATCACATGGTGAGCGATCTAACGACGATCGATTCCTTCATTCAACGGCTGGGACGAGTAAACCGGCGCGGGCTGGGCGCAGCCACGGTCGTTCTCATCCCGGATGCCAACCCTGCCGACAAGTCCGATATCGACAAGGCTCGCATCGCCACCGCGTCACTCCTCGCTAACGATATGGACGTCAGTCCCAAGGCGCTAGCAAAATTCAAGAAATCGTTGAAGCCTGAGCAATGGGCGGCGGCAACATCGCCTGCACCAGGGACCGTTGAGCTTACAGACATCTTGTTAGACGCTTGGAGCTTGACCAGCATCACAGAGCGCATGCCCGGCCGGCCAGACGTGGCGCCGTGGCTGCGCGGGATCGACGACGAACAGGCCCAGACAACGATCGCGTGGCGAGCGGAATTGGACGTTCCCGGCTTTGGTGATCTGGCTCGGGAAGATATTGAGGAATGGTTCGACACGCACCGTATTCTGACGCATGAGACGCTATCCGCACCAACGCACGCCGTCGCCAAATGGTTTGTGGAACGTTGGAACGAATTGCCTGCGGTGCGAAAGTCGGAGCTTGAAACCAGTCCGGTCATCGTGGACCGGGCCGGTTTGAAGCTGGTTAACGTGCACGCTCTGGCGGATCAGTTGTCGCGTAAGGGTGGAGACTTCGCAGCGGCGATTCGAAATGCCAATCTCGTCGTCCCCGCGTCATTCGGCGGAGTTGATCGACGATCCGGCTTACTTGATGCCAGTTGTCTAACAATGCCAGTCGATACGGCAAGCGATAGCGAGGACTCTCCAGAAACCAACATCGATTCCCCATGCCAAGCCGCGGACGTCGCCGACGCGCGAGAGCGTTATCGCGAGCTAGTTTTTACAGTCGACGATGAGCAAGTTGCTAAGCCTCTTGGCTCTGGCAAATCAGAGCGCATTCAGAATGCGATTCGGTTCTCTATCGAACTCGAAGTCGGCGACGACAAGCGACTGCAACTGGTTAGCTATGTGCCCAAGTGGGAAAAACTTGAACCTGGGGCCATCCGTCAGTCACTGAGCGAACATGTCGACCTCGTGTGTCAGCGATTGGACGAAATTCTTGCTCGGTTGAAACTGCCGGAGCCGCTCAAATCTGCGGCGTCATTCGCCGCTCAATACCACGATCATGGCAAGAACCGCGCGCGCTGGCAGCGATTGGTGGGTGGAAGACCCACAACTCCGGGCCAGGGTTGGCTGGATTATACGATTGGAAAATCCGGTGGATCAATGCGGCGCGATCCTCGTGGCTATCGTCATGAGTTCGGCTCGTTGCGTGAACTATGCGATGCTTTTGAGACCGGCCAATTGTGCGATGAGGATGGAAATCCGATTTCGGCGGAGGTGTTTGATCTGACCATGCACCTGATCGCCACGCATCATGGCCGCGGGCGTCCTCACTTTCCAAAGGGCGCGTTTGACCCAGATGCCGAAAGCCGTAGTGACGAGGTTCATTTCACAGCGATTCGGCGCTTCGCACGGCTTCAGCGGAAGTATGGGTGGTGGCAACTCGCATGGTTGGAAAACCTACTTCGCTGCGCTGACGCGCTCGCCAGCAGCGCAAAAAACTCAGATGGCGTCAAAGCCACGAAGGCGGGCCACCTGGCGAGTAAGACGATATGAGCGCGAACAACGCCAACATCACGGTACCGGTGGATTTGGCCAACCCCGGTCAATTTTTCGCTTGCTGCGGCCTGTTAGAAATGGCCGACCGACTTTGGCCCGGCGCCGAGGGTTGGTTTGAGGGGCACACGTTCAAGCTGTGCTGCGCGGGCAACTTTGCAACGCTTGCGGCGGCATTACGGCAAATTCAAGTGACTAATACGATGTCATTTGCGCAAAATGCGCGATTGGAAGAGTTATCGCGCATACCGAAGGCAGAGCTCAAAAAGGAAGGGTTGGAAGACGAAAAAAAGGAACTCGAATCGTTGAGGCGTGAGGCTCCTATTCTGCTTCACACGGGAATTGAAATGCGGCTTGACTGGTTTCGCGACGATCGCTCCGGTGGCTCGCGCTTCAAGACATGGGCGGGGCAGCAGTCGGTATTGGAAATCTCGACAGAAATGGGCAATGGCCTGACTCAGGTGATCGGCACAGAGGCATCGACGCTTTGGGCAAACGATCGCGGCACCGGTTTGCCATTCAACTTCGATTCCGACCTCGGCGGACAGGGATCGGCACTCGATGTCGGGTTTAGCTTTGACCCACTCGCCGCGTCGACAACAACCCGCATCGAAACAAGCTGCAGACCGGCCTTGGAGTTTCTATGTTTTGTCGGATTACAGCGATTCCGTCCCCGCGAGGCCATCGGAGAGAACCGATTTCAATTTGTTGCTTGGAACTCGCCACTTCCATCGTTATTGGCTGCGGCGGTGGCGTGCCTGGCGGTCACCGCGCCCGGCGACCGTTACGAGTTTCGGCTGCTCTATCGCACCAAATATCTAAAGAGCTTCTTACCCGCAATTAAATTTCAAGGAGAGTGATCGATGAACGTCAAGGAGCATGATGATTGGCTCACCAATGACACGGCGGCCGCAATCGTCATTCGTGAGCCATTGCTTTCGGTCGAAGGCGCCGACGGCGTCATCTTTCCAGCGACCTATGCAGCGGCAGAGGACAAGAATGTCTTTCCGGGCGGATACAACATCGATCCGCCCCATGGCGAGAAGAACGTTTGCCTCGTCGACAGCGTTGGGTCGCAAGCCAATCGCATCGAGCCACTTTTCGCAAAGACCGACTATGCCGATCTAGTGCCGCAGATCGTAATCACGGCCGGCGACAAATCGGTGAATCTCCTCGAAGCCGGGCATCGCGCAGGCGATGCGATCGTCCGCTGCACTTCGCTGCAAAAGTGCCTGCAAGATGCCTTCTACAACGTCCTAAAGGGTGACGCCACGGAATTGGCGAAGGTCTCGCCAACTTCGCTTGTGTTTGGTGTTTGGGATTCGCGGGACACACAGGCGAAATTGCCCAGGCTGCTTGCATCGACCATTCGAGCCTTTGATGTGGTGCGACTAACTCGCTCGGCGCAATTCAATCCCGCTGCCGACTACATCGGCCTTGGCCTGCTCGAAGACACAACGGATAAAAAGACGAAGGACGAGTACGCAAAACGCGGATTCATCCATGTTCCAGCAGCAGGAGCGCCCGGCGGAGTGATCGCAAAAGGCGGCATCCGGCGCGACGTCACATTGAGTCTCGCCGCGCTCCGACTCATTTCCGCGGGCGATGATATTAACCAATCGTTGATGTTGCGCCGCTACGTGCTGGGACTGGCACTCGTCGCGCTCACCGCTCCCGCCCAGACCTATTTGCGCCAGGGCTGCAATCTCGTGCCAGATGTCAACCAGCCGAAGTGCATGACGCTCGTCCGTGCAGATGGCAACCGCGATCCGATAACAATTTCGCATCACGACGCTACGGAATATGCCAAGGTGGCCGCGTCTGAATTCGGTGTCGGATCGTCCCAAAGCGTTTCGTTCGATACTGAATTGGCCAAAAAGGATATTGCGGGAGAAAGCAACGTCAAACCCACTCGAAAGAGGCCTGGCAAGGCGGAGTCAAAATAGAATGTCCGAACTGCTTTGCATCACTTTTCGGTTTATCCATCCATTTCCACTTTTCCACGGGCGGGCAGAGGCCGACAAGCCCGAATGGCCACCTTCGCCCCTGCGAGCGTATCAGGCCCTGCTAAACGCCGCGTCAATGCGTGGGCGCGGCCGGCCGCTTGATGCCGAAGTTCGTTCCGTGCTAACCATGATGGAATCAATCACCCCGCGAATCATCGCGCCAATCGGGCAGATCGCCAAGGTTGGGTACCGAAACTATGTTCCACATAACCAAGCTGACCTTGTCACCGCAGCCTGGAATCGCGGCAATCTCGATGCGAGCATCGCATCCCACCGGATGGAAAAGGACTCCCTACCGATACGAATCACTTATGACGAAGCTGCTCTCCCTGCGGTCCACTTTCTCTACCCGCTGGAGCTAATAGCCGACGACGCGCAGCGATGCCTGAGCACAATTCGTCCGGCGGCACGTGCGATCACTGCGCTGGGGTGGGGTATCGATCAAGTCGCTGCCGATGCAACCGTGCTAACACATTCCGACGCGGCCTTGCTCTGTGGTGAGGTGTGGAATCCGACGTGCGCTGGTGGTCGTCGCTTGCGAATTCCGCGGACCGGCGTGCTCGACGAACTCACATTCCGTCACGACAAGTTTCTACATCGAATCAAGGACGGCAACTTTACTCCAGTTCCGCCAATCACGGCGACTAGAATCGTCTCGTATCGCCGTGATATTGATCCGGCGCCTCGTCCCTATGCCGTCTTCAAACTTCTCGACGCCAACGAAGACGCCTTCCGTTATCCACATGCCAAGCTCATGCACATCGCCGGCATGGTGCGCCACGTTGCCATCGAACGAATGCGGGACGACCCACCCCACTGGATCGGAGATTCCGCGGATTGGATCAACCGCGTTGTTCGCGGCAAGCAAGATGAAGCGGCCAGCGATCATTACCAGTTCTCCTACGTTCCGCTGCCGTCGATAGGCCACGCGCACGCCGATGGCCTGATTCGTAACGTGATGATCGTCGCCCCGCCGGGCATGGAACGCGAACTTGAGTATCTCGCCGAACGATTGAACGGAGAACTGTTGACGCCAGAGGATTATCGTCCGTCGGATGAAAACGGCTCGTTGCCGCCTACGGATGGACCGATTGAGCTGCAACGATTCACGCCGCCAGCAAAGAAGTTTATCGCCAGTTGCTATTTGGGCGCGTCGCCAACTTGGCGAACGGTGACCCCGGTTATCCTCCCCGGTCACAATGACAAGAAGGCGCAGAAAACTGAAAAGTTGATACAAAAGGCCCTGCAACAATCCGGCCTGACTGCTCCTTGCGAGTTCTCTTGGCAATCGGCGCCATTCCTTAAGAACTGCCTGAGCGCCCACAAATACGATCGCGACGGCCGGCACACTGGCTACCATCGACCAGCGCACTTGCGCGGTCTGACCGCGGTGCATATGCAACTCCACTTCGCGGAGCCTGTTCTCGGCCCCATCACCCTAGGCGCTGGCCGACATTGCGGTTTTGGGCTCTTCGCCGTCCCCCTCTAACCCGCCGCTTGCTCTCCGCTTTCGCCGAACTACACTTGACGCGGATGTTGCTTCGCCACGGAAGGTCGGTTCCTCCGTGGAAGCTCGACCATGCGCAACACCTTTCTCGTCTGCTATGACATCGCCGACCCCAAGCGGCTGCGCAAGGTTTTCAAAACCATGCGCGACTTCGGCGATCATCTCCAGTATTCGATCTTTGAGTGCCAGTTCAACGCCATCGATCTGGCGCGCTGTCGGCACGCGCTCGGCGAACTGATCAAGCACAACGAAGATCAGGTGCTGTTTGTCGACCTGGGCCCCACCGACGGACGCAGCGAACGCGTCATCACCGCGCTGGGTTTGCCCTACACCAACCTGGACGCCCCTTGCATCGTCGTTTAGCTCGCCGCGCGCGGGGCGTTTTTCAATACTCATTGCCGCCAGAGAGTTTCGCGACAACTAACCTCCCTTCGCTTGTGATCCGCTTGTCGATCGCCTTGTCACAACACCATCAACCTGCGAGGCGCCCATGGCCACCGTGCGTGAACCTGACGCCGCGTCCGACTATCTGCCGGCGCGCATGCTCAACGAGTTTGTCTACTGCCCGCGGCTCTACTTTTACGAGCATGTCGAAGGCGTGTTCGTTCACAACCGCGAGACGGTCGAAGGCGCCTTGCGACATGCCAAACTCGACGACGGCAAGGGAGAACTGACCCCCGCCGACGAACTGGCCGCCGACGACAAGCTGCACTCGCGCAGCGTCACGCTGGCCAGCGAGACGCATCGGCTGATCGCCAAGCTCGACCTGATCGAAGTGGCCGGCGGCGCCGTCGTGCCGGTCGACTACAAACGCGGCTCCCCGCGCGAAGATCGCAAGACCGGAGAACTGATCGCCTGGGACCCCGAACGCGTGCAGTTGGCCGTGCAGGGCCTGGTGCTCCGCGACAACGGCTACACCTGCGACGAAGGAGTCATCTACTACGTCGCCACCAAACAGCGAATTCGGGTGCCCATCGACGACGCCCTGGTCGCCGAAACTTTGGCCGCCATGCAGGCCGCTCGCGATGTGGCCGCCGCCGGAGTCATCCCGCCCCCTCTGGTCGATAGCCCCAAATGCCCGCGCTGTTCGCTGGTGGGCGTTTGTCTGCCGGACGAAACCACCTCGCTCCGCCTGCACAAGACCAATGGGCAGCCCGTGCAGCAAACCTTGTTCGAGGTCGACCCGCCGCTGTCTGCCCAGGCGCTGGATCGCCCCGCGGAAGAAGAGGAGATCCGCCGCCTGGTGCCCGCCCGCGACGACCTGCGGCCTCTTTATCTGAACACGCAGGGCCTGCGCGTCGGCAAGAGCGGCTATGTGCTCAAGCTGCAGGAAAAAGAGACCGTCGTGCAAGAGGTGCGGATCAACGAGATTTGCCAGCTCAACCTGATGGGCAATATCCAGATCACCACGCAAGCCGTGCAAGCTCTTTGCGAACAGGAAACGCCGATCGCCTATTTTTCGATGGGCGGCTGGTTCTACGGCGTGACGCATGGCCTGGGCGTCAAGAACATCTACCTTCGCCGCGAGCAATTCCGACTCGCCGACGTCCCCGGCTTTTGCCTGCGCCTCGCCCGGGCCTTGGTCGCGGGCAAGATTCGCAACCAGCGCACCATGTTGCAGCGCAACCATGTCGAGCCGCCGGCCAGCGCGCTGGCCTTTCTCAAAGAGATGCAGCTAGACGCCGAGCGCGCCGAGGCGTTCGATGTCCTGCTGGGGATCGAAGGCAACGCCGCCCGGGTTTACTTCCAGCACTTCGCGGGCATGATCAAACTCGACGACCCCATTGCGCCGCGTGGCGAAGCGGCCGACTTCAACTTCGATTTTCGAAACCGCAATCGGCGCCCCCCGCGCGATCCGGTCAACGCGCTCTTGTCGCTAGCCTATAGCATCCTGGCCAAGGATCTCACGATTGTCAGCCACACGGTGGGCTTCGACCCCTATTTGGGTTTCTACCATCAGCCGCGCTATGGCCGCCCGGCGTTGGCCCTCGATCTCATGGAGCCATTCCGCCCGCTGATCGCGGACTCCGCGGTGCTGAGCGCCATTAACACACGCATGGTCACCGATCGCGATTTTGTGCGAGCCGGCGAATCGGTCGCGCTGCGGCCAGAAGGCCGCAAGGGGTTCTTCCGCGCCTATGAACAGCGCATGGATACGCTCGTCACGCACCCCATTTTCGGGTATCGTGTCAACTACCGTCGGGTGTTGGAGATCCAGGCGCGGCTCTTGGCCCGCGTGCTCACCGGCGAGTTGACGACGTATCCGGTATTCACCACACGGTGAGCGGCAGCTCTTTGGCAATTTACGACCATTCTGAGGAGATTTTTGAACGTGCGAGCAGCGCGGTGCGCTCGAAAAGCCGGGCGCCGCTCGCAGCCTGGTATATTGAGGCCACGCCATGAGTTACAATCAGTGCTGTCTGTGCATGCCGTCTGGCACGATAGCCGTCGCAGCAGGTGCTCGCAAATTGCTTGCGGGCGCGTTGCTGCGATTGGAGTTGCGAGGACGGCCTTTCCGCGAGTGCAAACTCGCGGCCCCATTGAAGGCGCATCATTGGACTCAACCCGTCCACGGCTGATGGGACCTTTCCGCGAGTGCAAACTCGCGGCCCCATTGAAGGTTGTCGCGCGCTTCGGCCTCTAGCTCGGCCAGTTGTTCTTTCCGCGAGTGCAAACTCGCGGCCCCATTGAAGGATGAAGGCCATCTCCTCCCACGTGGGGCACCGCGTGGACTTTCCGCGAGTGCAAACTCGCGGCCCCATTGAAGGCACTGCCACGCGAGCATGCCCATGATCGCCCAGCGCCTTTCCGCGAGTGCAAACTCGCGGCCCCATTGAAGGGGCGCTGTTGGTGACCTG